>JBAZOF010000112.1:0-8558 GCA_041648855.1 Sulfuritalea sp.
CTTCCACAGCCCGCTGGCGCCGGAAACACTGGCCGCCGTGGAGGGCTTCTACGCCACCCGGCTGCCGGGCCTGGCACTGGTCTACAACGATCGCAGCCACGCCAATTCGCGCATCGGCAATCCGCTGCTGGGCGATCAGCTGGAAGCGGCAATGATGGCGCGCGAGATGCACGAGATGGGCGTCACCTACCGCATCGCCGGGCGCCATGCCGGGCAGGACCCGTGGCTGTTTCTCGACCTGCGTGCCGCGCGGCGGCGGGTGATGCAGGAAGCGCCCGGCAAGTCGCTGCTCAACCTGTTCGCCTACACCTGCGGCGTCGGCGTCGCGGCGGCCAAGGCCGGAGCGCGCTTCGTCGTCAATGTCGATTTCGCCGACTCCAGCATCATGATCGGCAAGGAGAACGCGCGCCTCAACGATCTGCCGGTGCGCCCGCGCTTCGTCAAGTGCGACGCCTTCGCCGCGATGCGCCAGTACGCGGGCATCGGCCAGCCCGAGCGGGTGCGCGGCAAGGTCATGCCTCCGTTTCCCAAGCTGGAAGCGCAAACCTTCGACCTGGTGTTCCTCGATCCGCCGCGCTATGCCAAGAGCGTTTTCGGCGTGGTCGACCTGATCAACGACTACGCCTCGGTGTTCAAGCCGGCCCTGCTGTGCACCAGCGCAGGCGGCACGCTGATCTGCACCAACAACGTGGCCGACGTGAAGCGCGACGCATGGCTCGACCAGTTGCAGCGCAGCGCGGCCAAGGCCGGCCGACCGATCCGTGAAATGGAATGGATCATGCCGGAGGCCGACTTCCCGAGTTCCGACGGCCAGCCGCCGCTCAAGGTCGCCCTGCTGCGGGTTTGAGGCAGGGAAGTTCGCAATGCACTCGAAGCAAAATGTCACGGCGACGGTATTCGACGTCACCGAGGAGGATTTCGACGCGGCCGTGGTCGCCCGCTCGCAGCAGACCCCGGTGCTGGTCGATATCGGCGCCGACTGGTGCGCCCCCTGCGTCGTGCTGGGGCCGCTGCTGCACCGTCTGGCGCGGGGCTACGGCGGCGCCTTCCTGCTGGCCAACGTCGATGCCGACGAGAACATGCGCCTCGCCGGAAGGCACAAGGTGCGCGGCTTTCCGACCGTGATCGCCTACAGCCGCGGCGTCGAGATCGACCGCTTCCACAGCGCCCAGACCGAGGGCTTTCTGCGCAAATTCATCGACAACGTGATCGAACGGCACGGCGCCGGAGAATAAAAGCGGGCTTTTTGGGCCCGATTCAGGGATAATGCGCGGTTCTGCGGCCGAATGCTTACCTCCGGCCCGCCTTTCCCCTGAAATTCCCTGCCACTCGCAGGCACGCCATGACCACCTCCCAAGAAAATATCCCCACCGGGTTCGATACCCTCGGGCTTGCCAAGCCATTGCTCGCAGCCCTCGCCGACGTCGGCTACGAAACCCCCTCCCCGATCCAGGCGGCCTGCATTCCGCCGCTGCTGGCAGGCCACGACCTGCTCGGCGAGGCCCAGACCGGCACCGGCAAGACGGCAGCCTTCGCCCTGCCGCTGCTGCAGAAGATCGACCTGAAGCGTGCCGTGCCGCAGGCGTTGATCCTGACGCCGACGCGCGAACTGGCGATCCAGGTCGCCGAGGCGCTGCAGAAGTACGCCAAGCATCTGCCCGGCTTCCACGTGCTGCCCATCTATGGCGGACAAAGCATGGTGGTGCAGTTGCGCGCACTGTCGCGCGGCACCCATGTCATCGTCGGCACGCCCGGCCGCGTCATGGACCACCTGGAACGCAAGAGCCTGGTGCTCAACAACCTGTCGATGCTGGTGCTCGACGAAGCCGACGAAATGCTGCGCATGGGCTTCATCGACGACGTCAAGTGGATCCTCGAACACACCCCGGCGGAGCGCCAGACGGCCCTGTTCTCGGCCACCATGCCGGACGTGATCCGCCGCGTGGCGCGCGAGCACCTGCGCGAGCCCCAGGAAATCAAGATCCGCACAGCCACCTCGACCGTGGTCACCACCAGCCAGTCCTACTGCCAGACGCACGGCGGGCAGAAGCTGGAAGCGCTGACGCGCATCCTCGAAGTGGAAGACGACTTCGATGCCGCCATCGTCTTCGTGCGCACCAAGACCGCCACCGTCGAAATCGCCGACAAGCTCGAAGCGCGCGGCTACTCCGTCGCGGCGCTCAACGGCGACCTGACGCAGGGCCTGCGCGAACAGGTGATCGAACGCCTGAAAGCCGGCACCATCGACATCGTGGTCGCCACCGACGTCGCCGCGCGCGGCCTCGACGTGGCGCGCATCAGCCACGTCATCAACTACGACGTGCCCTACGACACCGAGGCCTACGTGCACCGCATCGGCCGCACCGGCCGCGCCGGCCGCACCGGCCGCGCCATCCTGTTCCTGGCGCCGCGCGAAATGTACATGCTCAAGCTGATCGAGCGCGCCACCAAGCAGAAGATTACCGCGCTGACCATGCCGACGCCGGGCGAAGTCGCCAACCGCCGCGTCGCGCAGTTCACGCAGCAGATCGTCGACATCATCAAGACCGAAAAGCTGGATTTCTTCTTCGACGTGGTGCGCCGCATTGAAGGCGAGCAGGACATCGCAGCGCGCGAAATCGCCGCGGCGCTGGCCTGGCTTGCTACGCGCGAACGCCCGCTGCAGATGCCGGGCGCCAACGATCACGCGCCGCGTGACGCTGCCGCCGTGCCATCAGCGCCGACTTTCAGCCGCGACACCGAACGCAAGCCGGACTTCAAGGCCCGCGCCAAGCCGGACGAAAGCCATCCGGCTGCCGAGCCGCGCCGCGAGCGCCCGGCGAAGGAAGGCCGCAGCGACACGCCGGTCAAGCAGCGCACATTCGCCGACGGTGCCACGATGCAACGCTATCGCATCGAGATCGGCCGCAACCAGGGTGTGCTGCCCAAGGAAATCGTCGGCGCGATCGCCAACGAAGCGGGCATCGCCGGCAAGGACATCGGCCAGATCAACCTGTTCGAGGACTACAGCTCGGTGGAACTGCCGGCCAACCTGTCGGACGATCTGATGGACATCCTGCGCCGCATCCGCGTGCGCCAGTTCGCCCTCAAGACGCGCGTCATGGAGCCGGGCGAGTTCGTCGACACCCGCCCGCCGCGCCGCGCCGCGCCTGCCCGCGACGGCAAGAAGCCGGACTGGAAGAAGCCTGATGGCGCGAAGCCGGCGTGGAAGAAGCGGGAACACTGAAGCCGCGCCACAGTTCAGAACGAGCAGGAGTTTTCATGGCCACCTACAGCCTTGCCGACCGCAAGCCCAGCCTCGGGCGCGACGTCTGGATCGCGCCGAATGCGACCGTGATCGGCGACGTGCGGCTCGACGACAATGCCAGCATCTGGTGGAATGCCGTGCTGCGCGGCGACAACGATGCGATCAGCATCGGCGCCAACACGAATATCCAGGACGGTTCGGTGCTGCATGCGGATGAAGGCGTGCCGCTGACCATCGGCGCCAACGTCACCGTCGGCCACATGGTGATGCTGCACGGCTGCACCATCGGCGACGAGACGCTGATCGGCATCAAGTCGGTGATTCTCAACAAGGCCGTGATCGGCCGCCATTGCATCATCGGCGCCAACTCGCTGATCCCCGAAGGCAAGGTGATTCCCGAGCGCTCGCTGGTGATGGGTTCGCCGGGGAAGGTGGTGCGCCAACTGAGCGACGCCGAAGTGGCGTTCCTGCATGGCGCCGCCCAGGGCTATGTGACGAATGCGCTGCGCTACCGCAACGAGCTGAAACAGGAAGACTGATTCAGCGCGGCGCGGCGGGTTTCGCCGCGGGTTTCAACGCGGATGACGGCGCCGGCGACGGCTGCGACGAAGGCGCGAGCAGCGCCTTCTGCGGCACCTGGACGAAAATCTCGCCCTCCTTGATCATGCCCAGCTCATAGCGGGCGCGCTCTTCGATCGCCTCGTAGCCCGACTTGAGATCGCGCACCTCGGCATCCAGCGCGGCATTGCGCTGTTCCAGCTTCTGATTGGTCTCGCGCTGCGCCTGCAACTGACGGTCGTAGTCCCAGACGCGGAGCCAGCCGCCCTTGCCCAGCCACAATGGATACTGCAGCAGGGCGATGAGGACGACCAGCACCAGCGTCGGCCAGTTCATCGCAGTGCGCGCAGGGCGGCCTACTTCCTGATGTTGTAGAAGGCGTCGAGTCCCGGGTAGGCCGCGGTGTCGCCGAGGTCTTCCTCGATGCGCAGCAACTGGTTGTACTTGGCCATGCGATCCGAGCGCGACAGCGATCCGGTCTTGATCTGCATCGCGTTGAGGCCGACGGCGATGTCGGCAATCGTCGAATCCTCGGTTTCGCCGGAGCGGTGCGAAATGACATTGGTGTAGCCGGCGCGCTTGGCCATCTCGACCGCGGCGAAGGTTTCGGTCAGCGTGCCGATCTGGTTGATCTTGATCAGGATCGAGTTGGCGACGCCCTTCTGGATGCCTTCCCTGAGAATCTTCGGGTTGGTGACGAAGAGGTCGTCGCCGACGATCTGCACCCGCTTGCCCAGCCGGTCCGTCAGCATTTTCCAGCCCGTCCAGTCGCCTTCGGCCATGCCGTCCTCGATGCTGATGATCGGGTAGCGGTCGGCCAGCGTCGCCAGATAGTCGGTGAAGGCTTCCGAGGTCAGTTCGAGTTTCTCCGAGGCCAGGATGTAGCGGCCGTCCTTGTAGAACTCGGAAGCGGCGCAATCGAGACCCAGCACAACGTCCTGGCCCGGCGTGTAGCCTGCGGTTTCGATCGCCTTGAGAATCAGTTCGATGGCTTCGTCATTGCCGGAAACATTGGGCGCGAAGCCGCCTTCGTCGCCGACCGTGGTCGGGTAGCCCTTCTTGTCGACCAGCTTCTTGAGGTGGTGAAACACTTCGGCGCCGCAGCGCAGGGCCTCGCGGAAGCTGTCGGCGCCCACCGGCAGGATCATGAATTCCTGGATGTCGAGGTTGTTGTTGGCGTGCGCCCCGCCGTTGATGACGTTCATCATCGGCACCGGCATCGACATCGGGCCCGAGCCGCCGAAATAGCGATAGAGCGGCAGGCCGGCTTCCTCGGCGGCGGCCTTGGCCACCGCCATCGAGACGGCGAGGATCGCATTGGCGCCGAGGCGCGACTTGTTGTCGGTGCCGTCCAGATCGATCAGGGCCATGTCGATGAAGGACTGCTCTTCGGCGTCGAGGCCGATGATGGCTTCGGAAATCTCGGTATTGACGTTCTCCACGGCCTGCACCACGCCCTTGCCCAGATAGCGGCCGGCATCGCCATCGCGCAATTCGATGGCTTCGCGCGAACCGGTGCTGGCGCCGGACGGCACGGCCGCGCGGCCCATGACGCCGGATTCGAGCAGAACGTCGGCTTCGACGGTGGGATTGCCGCGGGAGTCAAGAATCTCGCGGGCGACGACATCAACGATTGCACTCATGGCTGTTTCCTCATCAGTTAATTCAGTAACCCTCTGCCAGCAGCATGTCGAAATCCGACACGCCGGCGCGCGCAGTGCGTGCCGCAACATATTCCGGAGAATCGTAGAACATCCTGGCGGCGTCCATGCCCGGAAATTCGAGGACCACCAGGCGCTGCGGCTGCCAGCTGCCTTCGAGAGTTTCGTAAGGCGATCCGCGAACCAGATAACGGCCACCGAACTTCTCGACGGCGATTTGCGCCAAACGGCGATATTCCGCCATCCGCTCGGGATCGCTGGAGCGCGCGTCCACCACCATGTAGGCAGGTTTGCTCATGAGGTCATGCCGCGCCGCTTGACCAGCGCGTCGAGTTCAACGAGTTGTTCGAGCAGAGTGCTCATGCCCGGCAACGGCCACGCGTTGGGGCCGTCCGACAGC
Organism: Sulfuritalea sp.; assembly: GCA_041648855.1. Classification (GTDB taxonomy): domain Bacteria; phylum Pseudomonadota; class Gammaproteobacteria; order Burkholderiales; family Rhodocyclaceae; genus Sulfuritalea. The sequence continues at coordinate 5,867 of JBAZOF010000112.1, forward strand.
GCCTTGGCGGGGTCGGGATGCGTTTCCATGAACAGGCCGGAGATGCCGACAGCGACCGCGGCTCGCGCCAGCAGCGGCACGAATTCGCGCTGACCGCCGCTGCGATCGCCCTGCCCGCCCGGCAGCTGGACCGAATGGGTGGCATCGAAGACGACCGGGCAACCCGTTTCGCGCATGATCGCCAGGCTGCGCATGTCGGACACCAGATTGTTGTAGCCGAACGAAGCGCCGCGCTCGCAGACCATTATGCTGTTGGTGTCTGCGTCGGCACCACCCGCCTTTGCCGCAATGGCTTCCTTCGCCTTCAGCACCACCTGTTTCATGTCGCCCGGCGCCATGAACTGGCCCTTCTTGATATTCACCGGCTTGCCCGACGCGGCGCAGGCCTGAATGAAGTCGGTCTGGCGACACAGGAAGGCCGGCGTCTGCAGCACGTCGACGACGGCCGCGACGGCCGCGACCTCGTGTTCCGCATGAACGTCGGTGAGTACCGGCACGCCGATCTGCTTCTTCACGTCGGCCAGGATTTCCAGCCCCTTATCCATGCCGAGGCCGCGAAACGACTTGCCCGAGCTGCGATTGGCCTTGTCGTAGGACGATTTGTAGATGAAGTTCAAGCCCAGCGTGCGGCAGATATCGCGCAACTGGCCCGCGGTATCGAGCGCCATCTCGCGCGATTCGATCACGCAGGGGCCGGCGATCAGGAACAGCGGGCGGTCGAGCCCGACCTCGAAGCCGCAGAGCTTCACTTGATGCCCTTCCGTGCCAGCGCCGCCTGAACGTAGGCGATGAACAGGGGATGCCCTGTGCGCGGGTTGGAGGTGAATTCGGGGTGGAACTGCACGCCGACGAACCACGGGTGGGTTTCCGCCGGAAGTTCCATCATCTCCGGCAGATCCTCGGTCGGCGTGCGCGCCGAAATCACCATGCCGGCGGCTTCGAGCTTCGGAACATAGGTATTGTTGACCTCGTAGCGGTGTCGATGCCTTTCGTTCACCTCGGCGCCGTAGATCCGCGACGCCAGCGTGCCCGACTTGATCGGGCAGCGCTGGGCGCCGAGGCGCATCGTGCCGCCGAGATTGGAACTGGCGTCGCGCTTTTCGACGCGACCCTCGCGATCCTGCCACTCGGTGATCAGCGCGACCACCGGGTGCGGCGTGTCGGCGTCGAACTCGGTGCTGTTGGCGCCCTCGAATCCGGCGACATGGCGGGCAAACTCGATGGTGGCGAGCTGCATGCCGAGGCAGATGCCGAGATACGGCACCTTGTTTTCCCGCGCGTAGCGAATCGCCGCGATCTTGCCCTCGGTGCCGCGCCGGCCGAAGCCGCCGGGGACCAGCACCGCATCCATGGCCGCCAGCACGCCGGGGCCGTTCTTTTCGATGTCTTCGGAATCGATGTACTGGATGTTCACCTTGCTGCGGCAGTGAATGCCGGCATGCACCAGCGACTCCGTCAGCGACTTGTAGGATTCGGTGAGGTCGACATACTTGCCGACGAAAGCGATGTTGACCTCGTGCTGCGGATGCTCCAGGGCATCGACCAGCTTCTTCCACACCGACAGGTCGGCGGCGCGGGCGAGGATGCCCAGCTTGTGGCAGACGATCTCATCGATCATCTGGTCGTGCAGCATGGCGGGAATCTTGTAGATGCTGTCCGCATCGAGTGCGGAAATCACCGCCTCGGGCTGGACGTTGGTGAACAGCGCGATCTTGCGTTTCTCTTCTTCGGGAATCGGGCGGTCGGCGCGGCACAGCAGTATGTCGGGCTGGATGCCGATCTCGCGCAGTTCCTTGACCGAATGCTGGGTCGGCTTGGTCTTCAGCTCCCCCGCGGTGGGAATCCATGGCACCAGCGTCAGGTGGATGTAGCAGGCGTTGTTGCGGCCTTCCTGGATGCCCATCTGACGGATGGCTTCGAGGAAGGGCAGCGACTCGATGTCGCCGACGGTGCCGCCGACTTCGACGATCGCCACGTCGGCGCCCTCGGCGCCGCGCTTGATGAAGATCTTGATCTCGTCGGTGATGTGGGGGATGACCTGGACGGTCTTGCCCAGGTATTCGCCGCGCCGCTCCTTCTTGATCACCGACTCGTAGATCTGGCCGGTGGTGAAGTTGTTGCGCTTGCCCATCTTGGCGCTGGTGAAGCGCTCATAGTGGCCGAGGTCGAGATCAGTCTCGGCGCCGTCCTCGGTGACGAACACCTCGCCATGCTGGAACGGCGACATGGTGCCGGGGTCGACGTTGATGTAGGGGTCGAGCTTGAGGTGGGTAACCTTGATGCCGCGCGATTCGAGGATCGCCCCGAGGCTGGCGGCGGCGATGCCTTTGCCCAAGCTGGACACGACACCACCGGTAACGAAAACGTATTTGGCCATGAAGAACGCAGCCACTGCGGCTGCTGCGGGAAATTCCAATGATAGCGGAAAATTCCCGCGCGGTTGAAGCCCCGCGCCAGACGGGCGATCCGGCGCGGCCGCGGGTGATTCAGCGAAGTGGAGCAGCCTTGCTGCCGGTGCCGCGCCGGCTCAAACGATCGACCAGCGCTCCCAGGTTCCCCAACGACATGAGGTGGGCATAGATCGCCGCCAGGGCGTTGTTGCCGAACAATTCCTGCACCACATCGCGATCCAGCGCGCGCAGCTTGGCTTCGTCGACCACATTCAGGCCGTTGAGGCGCACCTGGCTGCCGT
>JBAZOF010000113.1:0-8515 GCA_041648855.1 Sulfuritalea sp.
AGTCATTTCTGTCATTGCCGCGTTGAGGTGGGCTGGCGGCGACAAGGGGCAACACGCATTAGCCGGTGCGGCCTCGGGCACTTTCAGAGAGTCGGCGCTCGCGGCACGGCGAGCGTCACCGAACGCTACGCGCCCATGTCTCGTAGCGGGCCTTTGTTTCTTCGTTGGGCGGGTACAGGCCGGGCAATGGAGCGCCCGCCGCGACCTGCGTCATGATCCATCCCTCCAGCCTTTCCTGCTCGACGGCGGCGGGGATGACCTCGTCCAGCAAGGCGGCTGGAATCAGCACGGCGCCGTCGGCGTCGACTACCACGACATCATTGGGAAACACCGCGACGCCACCGCAGCCGATCGGCTCCTGCCAGCCGACGAAGGTCAGCCCCGCCACCGACGCCGGTGCCGCCGTGCCCTGGCACCACACCGGCAGCCCGGTGCCCAGCACTCCGGCCAGATCGCGGATCACGCCGTCGGTGACCAGCCCGGCGACGCCGCGCATTTTCATGCGCGAACAGAGGATGTCGCCGAAGATGCCGGCGTCGGTCACGCCCATGGCGTCGACCACCGCGATGCAGCCGGCGGGCATGGCTTCGATCGCGGCGCGGGTGGAAATCGGCGCGCCCCACGACGCCGGCGTGGCCAAGTCCTCCCGCGCCGGCACGAAGCGCAGCGTGAAGGCGCGAGCGACCAGACGCGGCTGGTCCGCCTGCAGCGGCTTCGCGCCGCGCATCCAGACATTGCGCAGCCCCTTCTTCAGCAGGACGGTGGTCAGCGTGGCGGTGGTGACGCCGGACAGCACGCGGACCACTTCGGGGTCCAGCGGTAGTGGATCAATGCCCATCGGAAAACCTCATGAATTCGGGTTGAAAATGAAGCCGGCAAAAGTCGGCGCTGGCAGTACGGCGATTCCCGGCGCGGGAATCGATTCCATGCCGACCGCCGACGCCTATTTGAAAATGCAGTGCTTGGCGAAATCCTTTGCCTCGTTGGTGCTCCAGTCGCCCTTGGGTTTTGCCTTGAGGTTGGCGCACCACTTGTCGCTGCCGACCTCGGGCGCACAGGCCCCGAGCATCAGGGCCAGCAGGGCGGCCAGGGCGAACGTGGGAAAGCGGGTTGATGTGTTCATTGCCGGGAACTCCTTTGATTTCAGCAGGCGGACGATGGAGGCATCGTGCCCGTCAGGTGGAAAGCTTGCGGCCGAGTTTCTTCTCGACGGCGTCTATCTTCGATTTCATGCGGCTGCCGGGGCCGGCGCGGTAGTCGATCTTGATGTGGGTGCCGATCCGGTCGCAGTCGGTCTGCATCGCCTCGAAGCAGGCGGTGACGACGGCCATCACCTCATCCCACTCGCCTTCGATGATGGTGCCCATGGGCGTGAGCTGGTAGGGCAAGCCGCTTTTGTCGATGATGTCGAGGATGCGTGCAACATAAGGACTCATGCTTTCGCCCTTGGTGGAAGGCGCCATCGAAAATTCGAGCAATACCATGGGGGTCTCCTTCAGTTGGCCGCAATGTTCGCAGCACCACGCAGCGCGCTGGCTGCCGCAAGGCTCAGCGGAGTTTAATCGGTCACCGGCGGATTTTGATGCGAACGGCACGGAGCGAGGCACCGGCTGCGGTGCGGTATAGTTCCCGCCGAAACTTTCCGCATCAACAATTGAAACATGGCGATCTGGCACACCACTTTTCCTCTCGACGAAGCCAACCGGCGCGGTCAGAACTGCGCCAACGGCCATCTCGGCATCGAGCTGATCGAAGCCGGCGACGACTATCTCAAGGGGCGCATGCCCGTCGATCAGCGCACCCGGCAGCCGGCCGGCGTCCTCCATGGCGGCGTCTCGATGGTGCTGGCCGAAACCCTGAGTTCATGGGCGGCCGCTTTCGTCGTCGACCCCGCAAAGTTTCACTGCGTCGGCCAGGAAATCAATGCCAACCACATTCGCGCCGTCGAAAGCGGCTGGGTCTTCGGCACGGCGCGGCCCCTGCACCTCGGGCGCAGCAGCCATGTCTGGGACGTGCGCATCCACGATGAGGCGGACAAGCTGGTCTGCGTGGCGCGCGTCACGATGGCCGTTCTTTCCACTCCGATACGCTACTGACGACGACCCATGAAACGCGTCACCTTTACCGCCAGGGACGGCCACCCGCTTGCCGCCTACCGCTTCGACCCGGCCGGACCGGTCAAGGGACACGTCATCATCGCCGCGGCGATGGCCGTGCCGCAATCCTTCTATGCGCCGTTCGCGCGCCATCTGGCGACGCGCGGCTACACCGCGTGGACCTTCGATTACCGCGGCATGGGGGAATCGCTGACCGGCTCGTTGCGCCGCTTCAAGGCGAACCTCAGCGACTGGCTGAACAAGGACTACGACGCGCTGGTGCATGAGGTCAGCGAGATGTCGCCCAAGCTACCCGTTTTCGTCGTCGGCCACAGCTTCGGCGGCCAGGTCGCGCCGCTGCTGCCTTCGCGCGAGCGCCTTGCGGGGCTGGTCAACATCGCCGTCGGCAGCGGGTCCTTGCGGCACAACACGCCGCGCATCCGCCGCTCGGCGCCGCTGATGTGGCATGTGCTGGCGCCCGTGTTCTGCCCTATTTTCGGTTACTTCCCCGGCGCACGCCTGGGCGTCATCGGCAATCTACCTACCGGCGCGATGTTCCAGTGGCGGCGCTGGTGCCTGACGCCCGACTACCTGCTGACCGGCGAGCCCGGCGCGCGCGAAGCCTATGCGAGCGCCGACTTTCCGGTACTGGCGCTGACCTTCGCCGACGACGAACTGCTGCTCGAAGACGGTTCGCGCATGCTGCATGGCGCCTACCGCAAGCGCCCGGTCGATTACCGCGTGCTCGAAGCGGCGCAGCATGGCCTGCCGCGCATCGGCCATTTCGGCTTCTTCAAGCCGCAGAGCGAAACCGCCCTCTGGCCGCTGGTCACCGACTGGCTGGATCGCGCCGCCCGTCATCCCTCGCAGACTTGTCCAGACAGGAGTTGATCATGGCTTCCAACGATGCGGTATGGCTCATCACCGGTTGCTCGACCGGCTTCGGACGCGAGCTCTCGCGCGTGCTGCTCGGGCGCGGCAACAGCGTGGTGGTGACGGCGCGCAAGCCGGCCACCCTCGATGAATTCGCCGCGCACCCCAAGGCGCTGGTCGCCGCGCTCGACGTCACGGTACCGCAGCAGATCGCCGATGTCGTCGCGCAGGCCGAAAAGCGCTTCGGGCGCATCGACGTGCTGGTGAACAACGCGGGCTACGGCTACCTCTCCGCGCTGGAAGAAGGCGAGGACGACGAAGTCCGCGCAATGTTCGAAACGAATGTTTTCGGCCTGGCCAACATGACCCGCGCCGTGCTGCCCGGCATGCGGGCGCGCCGCCATGGCCACATCGTCAACATCTCATCCGTGGGCGGCCTGATCGGCTTTCCCGGCATCGGCTATTACAACGCCACCAAGTTCGCCGTGGAGGGCCTTTCCGAAGCGCTGGCGAAGGAAACCGCGCCGCTCGGCATCAAGGTCACCATCGTCGAACCGGGACCGTTCCGCACGGATTGGGCGGGCCGCTCGCTCAAGGTACCCAAAAACGCCATCGCCGACTATGCCAAGCTTGCCGGCGCTCGCCGCGCCGCAGTCCAAAACTACAGCGGCACGCAGCAGGGCGACCCGGTGCGCGGGGTGGAAGCGATCATCCAGGCCGTCGAATCCGCGGAACCGCCGCTGCACCTGATCCTCGGAAAACCGGCCTACGACCTGACCGCCGCGAAGCTCAAGGATTTCACTGCGGAAATGGAGAAGTGGCGCGAGGTTTCGCTGGGTGCCGACTATCCGGAGGCGGGCTGAGCCGGAAAAATTATTTTGCAGCGCCGGGAATAAACGCAGGCGTCTCTTCGTTAATGCAGGGGTAGCACCCCAACCCCAACGGAGATCAAAATGAAAATGCACAAACTCGTTTTCGCCCTGCTTGCATCCGCTTCGCTCACGGCCTTTGCCGCCGCGCCGGCCATGGTGTCCAAGGGCATGCTGACCGGCAGCAACGGCATGACGCTCTATACCTTCGACAAGGACGCCGGCGGCAAGAGCGCCTGCAACGGCCCCTGCGCCGCCAACTGGCCGCCGCTCATGGCCATGGACAGCGATGCCGCCAGCGGCGACTACAGCATCATCACCCGCGACGACGGCAAGAAGCAGTGGGCGCTGAAGGGCAAGCCGCTGTATTACTGGGTCAAGGACCAGAAGCCGGGCGACACGACCGGCGATGGCTTCAACAGCGTCTGGCACGTCGCCAAACCCTGAAGCAGCGTGGACAGCCGCGCGATTCTCGCCGAGATCCCCCGCCTGCGCCGTTATGCGCGGGCGATGCTCGGCGACCGCGCGGCGGCCGACGATCTGGTGCAGGACACGCTGGAAAGGGCCTGGTCGCGGCTCTTTCAATGGCGACCCGGCAGCGACATGCGCGCCTGGCTATTCGGCATCATGCACAACCTGCGGGTCGATCAATTGCGCCGGCCAAAGCTGGCCACGCAATCCATCGACGAGGACGACTTCGATGTACCGACGCGCCCCACGCAAACCGACGAGCTGGAGTTGAGAGACATCGAATCCGCGCTGAACCACCTCCCCGACGAACAGCGCGAAGTCCTGCTGCTCGTTGCTCTGGAAGAAATGGGCTATGCAGACATCGCCACCACGCTGGGCATCCCCGTCGGCACCGTCATGTCGCGCCTGTCGCGCGGCCGGGAAAGGCTGCGCCTGATCATGAACGGCGACAACGCGAACGCCAGATTGAGGGTCGTGCGATGAGCGCGCTGCCGATCACCGAAGCCGACCTCCAAGCTTGGGTCGATGCCGCCCTGCCCGAAGCGCGACGCGCCGAGGTGGAGGACTGGCTGGCCGCCCAACCGGCGGAGGCCGAGCGGGTGCGCGCCTATCGGGAGCAGAAACAGGCCCTCCGTTCCTTGTTCGATCCCGTGCTCGACGAGCCGCTGCCGGAAAATCTGAGCGCGCTGGCGTCACCACCGCCTGGCGCCGCGATCGAGCGTCCGCCCAAACCCTTGCTCGAACGCTGGTCGCTGCAGCGCTTCGCCGCCGGCGTGCTCATTGCGCTGGTCAGCGGCCTTGCCGGCTGGATGGTGCATGACCGCTACCCGTCGGCGGAGAACCTGGCCAGAACGTCGCCGCTGCCGCATCAGGCCGCCGTGGCCCACGCGGTGTTCAGCCCCGACGTGCGCCGCCCGGTGGAAGTCGGCGCCGAAAACGAAGACCAGCTCGTCGCTTGGCTGTCGAAGCGCCTCGGCACGCCGGTGCGGCCGCCCAAGCTCGGCTCGCTCGGCTTCGAGTTGATCGGCGGCCGCCTGCTGCCCGGCAACAGCGGCCCCGTCGCGCAATTCATGTATCAGGACGCCACAGGGCAGCGGCTGACGCTGTATGTCTCCACCGAAAACGCGACCAACCAGGACACCGCCTTCCGCTTCGCGAAGGAGGGCCAGGTCAATGTCTTCTACTGGATCGACGGCAAGTTCGGCTACGCCCTCTCGGCCGGGATCGACAAGGGAAAACTGGCGCGCATCGCGACGGCGGTATACGACCAGTTGGACCGCAAGTAAGGCTGGCGGGCGCCCGCGCTCACCTGGGGGATTTCGCGGCGGGCTGAGCGGCTTGGCTCGCCGGCTTTTCGGCCTCCCGCTGCTTCAGCGTTTCGGCATATTTGCGTGCGCGCTCGTCGATTCGTTTGACCCGTTCGGCGTGCTGCCGCCTGCGCTCCTCGGCTTTTCTCGCGTTCTCCGGCGCCTGTTGCGCCCGCTTCGCATCCTCCTGGCGTCGCGCTTCGAGCCTCTTTTGCTGCTCGGCCCGCTCGGCCGCCGCCTTGCTGCGACGACTTTCGAGCTTTGCTGCTTCCTCGGCTTGCCTGCGCTCACGCTCGACAGACCGTTGCGCCTCCTGCTCGCGGTAGCGGGCGACGTCCGCCCGCTCCCTGGCTTCGCGATCTGCCGCCTCGGCTTCACGCTTCGCGGCCTTGGCCTCGGTCTCGCGCGTGCGCGCTTCGCGTTCCGCCTGCCGCCCCGTTCGCTCGAGCGCATCCGCCTCATGCAGCGACTTGAGGTGCCTCTCCTTGGCCGAGCTCATGCAGCCGACGGCAATGACCTTGCTTTGACATTCCGCCTTGTCGGCTTCGAATCTCTGCTCCGCCTCAGCCTTGAGCGCCTTGGCCCGGGCGCGCTGCGCGCGAGCGTCGTCGAGCGATTGCGCAGGCGGCGTGACGGGCGTTTGCGCCAAAGCCCATCCATGCCCCAGCAGTAGCGCGAGAGCCAGCCAATTTCGAATGTGCATCGTTTCTCCTTCCGAAGAAAACAGCTTAGCGGGTTACGTGGGGGTTTGTCATTTCCCGCTGCGCCGGAATTCGATCCGATGCAGCCGTATCACCAGCGCCGAGTTTTGACCGCGTCCCATGGAACGCGGTCAATCAACACAATGGGAGCGGGTTGATTTAAGGCTAAACTGACAAAAAATATTGGAGGGGCATGACCGTGAGCGAAGTCATCGTCATTGGCGGCGGCATTGCCGGAATCTGCGCAGCACTGGAACTTCTCGATGCCGGACGCCGCGTGCTGCTGCTCGAACGCGACACGCCCGAGAACTTCGGCGGCCTGGCGAAGGAGAGCTTCGGCGGCATTTTCCTGGTCGGCACACCGGAGCAGCGGCGCGCCGGCATCCGCGACACGCCCGAACTGGCGCTGGCCGACTGGCATGCCTTCGGCGCAATGGACCCAAATGACCCGAACGACCGCTGGCCGTGCGCCTGGGCCGAAGCCTACGTGCAGCGCTGCCACAACGAGGTCGGGGTCTGGCTGCGGCAACGCGGCGTCGGCTTCCTGCCCGCGCCGCACTGGGTCGAGCGCGGCTTGTACACGCCGGGCAATTCCGTGCCGCGCTTTCATATCGTCTGGGGCACGGGGCGCGAACTGGCGCTGCGCCTGATCGACACGCTGGAGCGGCATCCCCGTCGCGCCGACTTGGAGATACGTTTCGGCCAGCGCGTGGAAAGCCTGCTGACGTCGAATGGCGCCGTCACGGGTTGCCGCGGCATCGGCGAGGAAGATCAGCGGCCCTTCGAGCTCAATGCCGGCAGCGTGATCGTCGCGGCCGGAGGTTTCAACGGCAACATCGAGCGGGTGAAGCAACACTGGCACCGCGACTGGGGCGCGCCACCGCCGGTGATCCTCAACGGTTCGCACCGCTATGCCGACGGCCGGCTGCACGACGCCGTGGCGGCGACCGGCGGGCAACTGACCCATCTCGACGCGATGTGGAACTATGCCGCCGGGGTGCATCATCCGCGGCCGCGCAAGCCGGGGCACGGCCTGTCGCTGGTGCCGCCGCGCTCGGCGCTGTGGCTCGACTGGCAGGGCCGGCGCATCGGCCCGATGCCGCTGGTGACGGGCTTCGACACCCGCGACCTGGTGGCCCGGGTCTGCGCGCAGGAGCGGCAGTATTCCTGGCAACTGATGAACCGGCGCATCGCGCTGAAGGAACTCGCGGTTTCCGGTGCCGAGTTCAACCCCTCGATCCGCGACAAGAAGAAACTCGCCTTCCTGCGCGACCTGATCATCGGCAACAAGTGGCTCCATGACGAGATGATTGCGAACTGCGAGGACTTCGTGGTCGGCCGCGACCTGCCGGAACTGGTGGACAAGATGAATGCGCTGCAGGGCGACGATGCGGTGAGCCTCGACGCGATGCGTACAGCGGTGGAGGCCTACGACGCGCAGATCGACCGCGGCCAGACCTTCCACAACGACGAGCAGCTGCGGCGCATCGCCTACGTGCGGCACTGGAAGGGCGATCGCATCCGCACCTGCAAGTTTCAGAAGATCCTCGATCCGAAAGCCGGGCCGCTGATCGCGGTGCGCGAATTCATCATCAGCCGCAAGAGTCTGGGCGGCATCCAGACCGACCTGCAAAGCCGCGTGCTTGATAGCGCCGGCCAGCCGATAGCCGGGCTGTTCGCCGCCGGCGAAGCGGCGGGCTTCGGCGGTGGCGGCATGCACGGCTTGCGGGCGCTGGAAGGCAGCTTCCTCGGTGGCTGCATCCTGAGCGGCCGCATCGCCGGCCAGGCTGCCGCTGCAAACACCTGAACCCTTGAGCACGGAGACATCCGCATGAAACGAACCGGCGCCTGGATTGCAGTGCGAGCCCTCGAAGCCCTCGGCATCAAATACACCTTCGGCATTCCCGGGGTGCACAACACGGAGCTGTACGACGAACTCAACAGCTCGGAGCAGATCACGCCGGTGCTGGTGACCCACGAAGGCGGCGCATCCTTCATGGCCGACGGCGTCAGCCGCACCTCGGACCTGACCGGCACGCTGGTCATCGTCCCCGCCGCCGGCGCCACCCACGCCGCCAGCGGCATCGGCGAGGCTTTCCTCGACGGCGTGCCGATGCTGGTGATCTGCGGCGGCATCCGCACCGATCTGGACAAGCGCTACCAGTTGCACGAGCTCGACCAGCACGCCTTCCTGAAAG
>JBAZOF010000114.1:0-8497 GCA_041648855.1 Sulfuritalea sp.
ATCAACCATGATGACTTACTCCTAGTGCTACCCACAACAGTGCTGCTAGGTACTTACTGTATCTACACACTGGCGATACCCATTAGGCATTCACACAGGGCGTACATGACACCAGGCCTTACAGTGCTGTACTTGGTAGTAGTTACTTACATGCACTTTTCGACCACTCCGTGATCCACGAACGTGGCTCCGGTGCTGGCCTGAAGTGCGCCTAAGCCGTCAAGTTGGGGCGGGGGTTAGAAGTGCCCGATTCATCGACGGCAAGTAATTTCTCGAATTACTTGGCTGCAAATTGCGCAATTGGTCGCGGATTTTTCGGAATTTTGACGTTACCTTGTCGCGCCGAATGCCACCATGCGAAGGGCTACTCGCCGCCGTCACGGCGCGAATTTCCTGACCTCTGCCGTGCGCGATATCTACTAGGCACGCGACGGGCTGATCGGTCAGAAAGTTCGCCAGCGTGCGAAAGAGCAGAATCACCTTTTGCTCAATCGGAAATGAGCCGAGGGGGATTTAATTCCTCCCAGTTATCGGGAAACGCCTTTCATGGGAATATTGCAGCTAATCTACTTGCCGTCTTAAGGTTCCTGGAAATAGTATGGATAACGAATTCATGCAGCTTGGCCCAATCGAGCATCGCCAATGTCGCTCGAAAGATGAGCCTCTACGCATACTTCGACTGCGAGGGGCGTACCTTTGCCTGCGTTCTTGGAGAACTATCGGATCAGCGGACACCCAGTCTGCGGCTGGCTTCGGCTTCCCCGTGCTGGCGACCGATGACTCACCAGTGAATTTCCTCAAAATTCGCCATACTGGTACCACGTTCGAGGAAAGCCTAATACATGGTCACCCCATTTCCCAATGCCACGTTCACTTTGGCGAGGAGACCAAAGACATACTCATAGCGGTCGATTGGATCTCGGCAATGGCTCTCCATCTTGCCACCGACTTGAGAGTGGTCGTTGCGCTTTATGGTGACAATCTGATCTGGGAATGCAGGCGGCTGAAGAAGCGCTATCCGGAAAGTCGCTTTAAGGTGTGCTTTAACGGAATTGGAAACAATGAGGAATGCGCCAAGTTAGCCCATGCATCCGAAGCCGCTTCCGCTATTGGTGCCCTTGTGGTCACCTCTGGCCCCACTACCTTCGCCGACATCTATAGGAAGGAAGGCGCGGAGGGCGTAGTCCAAAGGCTCGAAGAGCGCTGCAAGACGGTGCCATGGGGCCGCGATAGATGGGACAAGCGATTGAAGATCCCAATACCAGCGATGCCTTGGCCAAATAGGTTCGACGGCATTTGCTTGTTGGCCAATCTGATCGCCGCAATTCGACGGCATGTCTCAATGCCCGAAGATATGGGACTGATGGTTAGTCTTTGGATTATCCACACGCATGCGATTTCCTCCGCGCGATTTTCGCCTCTGCTGGCAATTGCATCAACAGAGTATGGGACCGGGAAGGCAACGTTAATGACCGTCCTACACCGCCTATGCAAATCAGCATACCGGACCTCGAAAGTTTCACCTGGCGACTTGCTGCGAATGATTAACCGCCATCAAATTACCTTGTTGTTGGATGATGCGGATTCCATGCTGCAAAGCCAGGCGTTTATTGACATCCTGAATGCATCGCATGATCGCTTAAGCGGCGGAATCACAGCCACTGTTAAGGGCAACCTTGAAGCGATGGGTGCTTTCGTGGCAAAGGCAACAAAGTCCCATGGCAGGCTTCCAGATTCGTTAGCTCGGCGATCTATCCAAATTTCGCTCCAACGTAAGCGTCCCGACGAAGCAATATTGCCGTTGGATGCCTACAATCCGGAAGTAAACGACGAGATGACTGCACTGCAATCGCAACTAGCGCGCTGGACAGAGGACCACTTACCGAACTTGAGGGGCGCGGGAACCCCTCCGATTGATCTTGGCAATGACCGCTTGAATGACACGTTCGGTCCCTTAATGGTGATTGCCGCAGCTATCGGAGGCGATGCCCTATCGCGTGCCGAGTTGGTTGCCCGCAAACTTCTGTCCCACGATGACGCGAAGAGCGAAGGCGTCCAACTTTTGGAACACATTCGGGAAATTCTTCAGGCCAAAAGAATCGTGAAGATTCATTCCGTCGATTTGGTCGAGGGTCTGTGTGCTCGAACTGAATGGTCTTGGGCCACTTGCAATAAAGGCAAACCGCTCGACCAGTTGCTATTGGCAAAGATTCTCCGCGGATACGACATCAAGCCGGACAACATCAGGGTTGGAGACGCATCGAGGCGGGGGTATTGGGCGGACGATTTCAGGGATGCCTTTGTCCGGTATTTGCCTGAAGCGGATTAGGACACGATGCGTCTCAAGCATGGGTGTTGAGGGTGTTGAGGGTGTTGAGGGTGTTGAGGGTGTTGCAGGTGCCGAAGCCGTATCGGGGTCGATTCCGCCAACGTCACCGAGGGTTGACGCTGCGTTCTGCAAGATAGGTGATAGGTGCGGGTGGCCTGCTCATAAATGGACAGATACCGTCTACCCCGGAACCAGCAAGCTTGCGACACCCTCAACACCCTCAACACCCTCAACACCCTCAACACCCTCAACTACAGTCCGTCACATTAGGTCTGGCATTGGGGCACGCTATAGCCGAGCAGCGTCGGAACTGCGTCGAGGGCGAGCCGGGCGATAGTCTGAATGGTCCGAATCAGTGCCCACAGAACGCCGTGTTTATTGCGGTGTCAAATTTGGTCAGACGCCCGTCCTTCAGTAGAGCGGCGACATCGCTCTAAGTAGAAGGCTTCGAGCTTAGATACTTGTGCGCGCTTTGTAGGTGTGTGCGTATTCGCCCCTGCCGCCCATATGTGGCAGACCCCACCTCAGCTTTTCTGACAATGCCGACTGACAGATTCTGCGTGGCCCTACTTGCCTCCTTTGGCTCACAAATCTGGCACCTGAATCAAGGCTGTGTGAAAATATCACTTGAATTTGACATGCCTTTATCCAGCTAGCAGTCGGCATTTTGGATAACGGTATCGGTGACGGTATACGATGTAGATTTATAATAACTAACGCTTGGGGAGTGCATCGTGACACTATTAAACATAATCGCACGCTACGTCGAGCGGATGCTGACGGCCGGCGCAGCGTAAAATGCGCGGCTTCCCAAGTTTGGTACACCAGTCATGAGCATCAGCCCCGTTCTCGATATCGTCGCCGACATGCGTGCCGGCCGCATGGTGATCCTGGTCGACGAGGAAGACCGCGAAAACGAAGGCGACCTCGTGCTCGCCGCCGACCACGTGACGCCCGAAGCGATCAACTTCATGGCCAAGCATGGCCGCGGCCTGATCTGCCTGACGCTGACCGAAGCCCGCTGCCGCCAGCTCAACCTGCCGCTGATGGTGCGCGACAACAAGGCGCAGCACGGCACGGCCTTCACCATGTCGATCGAGGCCGCGGAAGGCGTCACCACCGGCATCTCCGCGCAGGACCGCTCGCGCACGGTGCAAGCCGCCGTGGCGAAGAACGCGACGCCGACCGACATCGTCCAGCCCGGCCACATCTTCCCGCTGATGGCGCAAAACGGCGGCGTGCTGGTGCGCGCCGGCCACACCGAAGCCGGCTGCGACTTCGCCCAGCTCGCGGGCCTGGAGCCTGCCGCCGTGATCTGCGAAATCCTCAAGGACGACGGCACCATGGCGCGGCTGCCCGACCTGCTCGAATTCGCCCGCGAGCACAGCCTCAAGATCGGTACCATCCGCGACCTGATCCACTACCGCTCGGAAACCGAAAAGCTGATCGAATGCGTTGCCGACAAGAAGGTCGAATGCGCGCAAGGCAGCTTCCGCATGCGCGCTTTTGCCGACCGCAGCAGCGGCGACGTGCATCTGGCGCTGTCTTCCGGCGATATCAAGGCCGGCGAGGAAACCTTGGTGCGCGTGCATGAAGCCGTCTGCGTGCTCGACTTTCTCGACCACGGCAGCCGCGGCCATACCTACAGCGTCGATTTCGCCCTGCGCGCCATTGCCGAACAGGGGCCCGGCGTGCTGGTGCTACTGCATCGCGCCGAAACCGGCAACGCCTTGCTGGCGGCGCTCAAGGCCGAGCGTACCGAACGGCCGGCCTACACCTGGGACCCGCGCATCTACGGCATCGGCGCGCAGATCCTGCGTGAAGTCGGCGTCGGCAAGATGCGCCTGATGTCGAGCCCGAGAAAGATGCCGAGCATGGCCGGCTTCGGTCTCGAAATCACCGGCTATTTCACTCCTGCGGGAGAAAAGACGACATGACTATCCGCGAACTCGAACCCAATCTGGCCGGTCAGGGCCTGCGCATCGGCGTCGCCCAAAGCCGCTTCAACGAGGACATCGGCGAAGGCCTGCGCTCTGGCTGCATGACCGAACTGGAGCGCCTCGGCGTCGCCGACATTACCTTCGTCACGGTTCCGGGCGCGCTGGAACTGCCCCTGACGCTGCAGACCATGGCGCAGAGCGGCCATTTCGATGCGCTGGTGGCGCTCGGCGCCGTGATCCGCGGGGAGACCTATCATTTCGAGGTCGTGTCCAACGAGTCCGCGCGCGGCATCACCGACGTGCAGCTGAACACCGGCATTCCGATCGCCAACGCGGTGCTGACCACCGAAAATGACGACCAGGCGCTGGTGCGCATGCTGCAAAAGGGCGCCGAGGCCGCGCAGGCGGCGGTCGAAATGGCGAACCTGTTGAAGGCAGTCAAGTAATGAATGGCGGCAAATCTCCACGCCGGCGCGCCCGCGAGTTCATCGTCCAGGGCCTCTACCAATGGCAGGTCGGCGATCAGGATGCGGCCGCGATTCAGGTGCAGGCGGAAGGCGTTGCCGGCTTCGACAAGGCCGACAACGAGCTCTACAGCACCCTGCTGGCCGAGGCGCGGCAGAACGCCGAAGCGCTCAAGCTCGATCTCGCCCCCTACATCGACCGCGAGTGGAGTGAAGTCTCGCCCATCGAGCGCTGCATCCTCCTGCTGGGCGCCTGCGAACTCAGGCTCCATCCCGAAACGCCCTATCGCGTGATCATCAACGAAGCCATCGAACTGGCCAAGACCTTCGGCGGCACCGACGGCCACAAGTTCGTCAATGGCGTGCTGGACAAGCTTGCGGCGACGCTGCGGGCGACGGAGATGAGAAAGCCCTGAGAGGTGCCGTCGGAATTCGAGATCATCGCGCGCTATTTCACGCGCGGCACCTCCCACACAGTTCTCGGCGTCGGCGACGATGGTGCGCTGATCGCGCCGACACCGGGGCAGGAGCTGGTGATCTCCACCGACTTGCTGGTCGAGGGGACGCATTTCCTGCCCGATGCCGACCCGGACGCACTGGGCTGGAAAACCCTCGCCGTGAATATCTCGGACATGGCCGCGATGGGCGCGCAGCCGCGCTGGGCGTTGCTGGCCGCCATACTGCCAGCGCCGACTTCTGACTGGATCGAGGCCTTCGCGCGTGGCTTCTTCGCCTGTGCCGACAGCCATGGCATCGACCTGATCGGCGGCGACACCACGCGCGGGCCGCGCGCCTTCTGCGTCACGATCCTCGGCGAAGTTCCCGCCGGAAAGGCGCTGCACCGCGACGGCGCGAAAATCGGCGATTCGATCTGGGTTTCCGGCAAACCCGGGCGCGCGGCGCTGGGCCTGGCTCACCTGCAGGGACGAACCCGCCTTACCGAACCGGCGCTCGGCGAATGCCTCGCCGCATTGCACCGACCGCAACCAAGGGTCGCGCTCGGTCTCGCGCTGCGCGGAATCGCCAGCGCCGCGATCGATGTTTCCGACGGACTGCTGGCCGATCTCGGCCATATCCTCGAACAGTCGCGACTCGCCGCGCGGCTGCAGATCCCGAACCTGCCCGCGGCCGGACCGGACCGCGATTGCGTCCTGGCCGGCGGCGACGACTACGAACTGCTGTTCACCGCCGCCGCTGGGTCTGACAGCGACATCATGGCCCTCGCGGGCAGGCTCGAACTGCCGCTGACCCGCATCGGCGAAATCGTGCCCGGCCCGCCCGGCGAACTCGTCCTGCGCGACGACAGCGGCAGCGTCATCACGCCGGCACGCCGCGGCTACGACCATTTTCTCTGATGGCCAAGCTGCCTCCGCCGCCCGTCAAGTTCCTGTTCCGCCATCCCGCGCATTTCATCGCCTGCGGCATGGGCAGCGGGCTTTCCCGCTTCGCCCCGGGTACGGCCGGCACGGCCTTCGCTTGGCTCACTTATCCGCTGCTGCGTATGTATCTCGAAAGCGATCTGGGGCTGGCGATCTTCCTGCTGCTGGCGTTCGCCGTCGGCGTATCGGCCTGCCAGATCACCGGGCGCGCGCTCGGAGTGGTCGATCACGGCGCCATCGTCTGGGATGAAATCGTCCCTTTCTGGGCCGTGCTGATGCTGACGCCGCCCGAACTGCTCTGGCAGCTCGCGGCCTTCCTCTGGTTCCGCTTCTACGACATCGTCAAGCCCGAGCCGGCCCGATTCTTCGATACGCAGATCAAGAACGGCTTCGGCGTGATGATGGACGATGTGATCGCCGCCGGCTACACGGTGCTGACCATTGCCGTATTCAAGGCGTTTTTGCCGTTCTGATGGACGCCGAGCTCGTCGCTCTGTCGGAAGCCGTTGGGTCGGCCGCATTGGCCAAACGCGACCAGCGCCGACTTTTGATCGCCACGGCAGAATCCTGCACCGGAGGCTGGGCGGCGCAAGTGATCACTCACACGAGCGGCAGCTCGGAGTGGTTCGAGCGCGGTTTTGTCACCTACTCGAATGAAGCCAAGACGGAACTGCTCGGGGTTCGCCCCGAAACCATCGAGAAGTACGGCGCGGTGAGCCCGGAAACTGCGGCCGCGATGGCGACGGGCGCATTAAATAATTCCAAGGCACTGATTGCATTGGCAATTACCGGAATTGCGGGACCGACGGGTGGCTCACCTGGTAAGCCAGTGGGCACCGTATGCTTTGCCTGGTGTCGGGTCGGCGAGAGCGCGGAAACGGAAACCGCGGTTTTTGCCGGCGACCGTGAGGCAGTGCGTCGCCAAGCGGTGCTTCATGCCTTGCGCGGCCTGCTGCTACGACTCGACGCCAGGTAACAAGCCCGCGCCAAACCCGGACGGCGCAAAAACTGTGCCATCCGTGACATAATTCACACAACTTCTGAGGAACGCATTCAATGGACGAGAACAAGAACAAAGCACTGCAGGCCGCCCTGGCCCAGATCGAAAAGCAGTTCGGCAAGGGCTCGATCATGAAAATGGGCGAAGGCTTGGCGATCGACGACATCCAGACTGTTTCCACCGGCTCGCTCGGTCTCGATATCGCTTTGGGCATAGGCGGCCTGCCGCGCGGCCGCGTGGTCGAAGTCTATGGACCGGAGTCGTCGGGCAAAACCACGCTGTGCCTGCACATCGTCGCCGAAATCCAGAAAGCCGGCGGCGTCGCGGCCTACATTGACGCCGAAAACGCGCTCGACCCGGGTTATGCCGCCAAGCTCGGCGTGAACGTGCCCGACCTGCTGATTTCGCAGCCCGATACCGGCGAGCAGGGTCTCGAAATTACCGACATGCTGGTGCGCTCGGGCGGCGTCGATTGCATCGTGATCGACTCGGTCGCCGCGCTGACGCCGCGCGCCGAAATCGAAGGCGAAATGGGCGACCAGTTGCCCGGCCTGCAGGCGCGGCTGATGTCGCAAGCCTTGCGCAAGCTCACCGCCAACATCAAGCGCACCAACACGCTGGTGATTTTCATCAACCAGATCCGCATGAAGATCGGCGTCATGTTCGGCAACCCGGAAACCACCACCGGCGGCAACGCGCTGAAGTTCTACGCTTCGGTACGCATGGACATCCGCCGCACCGGCGCCATCAAGAAGGGCGACGAGGTCATCGGCAACGAGACCAAGGTCAAAGTGGTCAAAAACAAGGTCGCTCCGCCCTTCCGCGAGGCGCATTTCGACATCCTCTACGGGGAAGGCATTTCGCGGCAGGGTGAAATCGTCGAACTCGGCGTCGAACACAAGATCGTCGAAAAATCCGGCGCCTGGTACGCCTACAAGGGCGAGAAGATCGGCCAGGGCAAGGACAACGCACGCGAATTCCTGCGCGAGCACGCCGATATCGCCGTGGAAATCGAAAACCGGGTGCGCGAGGCCGTCGGCGTCGCCGCCCTTGGCGTTGCTGAACCGGCGAAAGGCAGCTAGGGGCGGCACTGACCCGCCGAGGGTACGCATCTTGTCGAACTGCAGTTGCCGCGACTGGCGCGGCGAACACCATGTCGAATGAACTGCGCCAGCAGGCGATCAAACTGCTGGCCCGGCGCGAGCACACCCGCGCCGAACTGGCGCGCAAGCTGGCAGGGCTCGGCACACAGGAAGAAATCGACGCGGTGCTCGCCGACATGGAGGCCTCGCAATTGCAGTCCGACAACCGGACGGCAGAAAACTACCTGCGCAGCAATGCGTCGCGTCTGGGCACCTCGCGCCTGCGCCACACCCTGAAAACAC
>JBAZOF010000115.1:0-8465 GCA_041648855.1 Sulfuritalea sp.
GGGTTCACCGACTTGCGCGAGACCGAGGTCCAGCAGCCGAAGACCACCGCGACCTTGTCCTGGGTCAGCAACTGGCGCGCCTTCTCGGCGAACAGCGGCCAGTTGGAGGCCGGGTCGACCACCACGGCTTCGAGCTGCTTGCCCATCACGCCACCCTTGGCATTGATTTCGGCGATGGTCATCAGCGCCGTTTCCTTCAGCGCGGTTTCCGAAATGGCCATGGTGCCGGACAGCGAATGCAGGATGCCGACCTTGATGGTGTCGGCAGCGATGGCGGGAAGCGAGGCGAAGCCGGAGGCGGCCAGCGCTATGGAAACGGCAGTGGCCTTGATGAAGTTGCGACGAAACATGGCAGAACTCCTTTCAATGGATGTGAGCGGACCGACCGTCTGGATATAACGGTGCAGTCCTTCCATAGCGAAGGGCGTGCCATGTCATCGGCAAGGCCGGCAAAACGGCTGGAATCGACTGGTACTACTGAGAGAAAGCGAAATGCCCTATCTTGGGCAAGGCGCTGAACGGAACAGACAGCACGCACCAAGATGGAGGAACGGCAAAATTCTGCTGCTCTCTCTTGGTGCGCCGCGCTTGCCCTTGCGAAAAATCCGCGGAGCCTGGCGAACTAGGATTTCCTCTTTCGCGACACAGCGGCGCGGGGCTTCGCCGCGGACCTGGTCCTGGTCTTGGCCTTGGGGGGTAGTTGCGGCGCCGGCGCGGACGGCATGTCGCCAATTACGCCCTTGAGCGGGCAAATCTTGAAGGCCGGGCATTTCTTGCAGCCAACGGCGATGGCAATCGGGCAAAGCTTCATGGGGATTCCTGTTAACAGTGACTTCAATTTTCAAGTATGCGCGCCATACCCGGCCAAAAGTAGTCTGTCGCACCTAAAGCGAAGCGTCCTCCCGTGGAATCCGTGACAAAATACTTGGACAGTTGCGAGCCCAATTTTTCAGCAGCCAATTTCAGGCAGGTAACAAGCGCATGACCCAGAAATCCGAAACCCTCATCGAGATCGACGATCTTCATTTCTCCTATGAAGGCCACAAGATTCTCGACGGCATCAATATGCGCATTCCGCGCGGCAAGGTGGTGGCGATCCTGGGCGCCAGCGGCTCGGGCAAAAGCACCCTGCTGAGGCTGATCGGCGGTCAATTGCGACCGGGTCGCGGCAGCGTGCGGGTTGACGGACAGGTCATGCATGAACTGGACCACTCCGGCCTGTATGCGATGCGGCGCAACATGGGCATGATGTTCCAGGCGGGCGGCCTGTTCAGCGACATGAGCGTGTACGACAACATCGCCTTCCCCATGCGCGAACTGACCGACATGCCCGAAATCGTGATTCGCGACCTGGTGCTGATGAAGCTGCAATCGGTCGGCCTGCGCGGCACGACAGGCCTGATGCCGAACGAACTCTCGGGCGGCATGTCGCGACGCGTGGCGCTGGCCAGGGCAATCGCGCTCGATCCGATGCTGACGATGTACGACGAGCCCTTCGCCGGCCTCGATCCGATCTCGCTCAATGTGATCGCCGAGCTGATCCGGCGCCTGAACGATGCGCTGGGCGCGACATCCATCGTCGTGACCTACGACGTCTCGGAATCCCTCAAGGTGGTCGACCACGCCTTCCTGCTCTACAAGGGCAAGGTGGCAGCGGAGGGCCCGCCGGACGAACTGCTGGCGTCCTCGGATCCCTTTGTGGTCCAGTTCCTCCACGCCCAGCCGACGGGCCCGGTTGCCTTCCACATGGAAGGCGCTCCCTACAGGGAGGATCTCCGGATCAACGCGTAGTCGTCAGGACCAGCCCAGTTCGGCGCGCACGATGGCGGCACCCGCCGCGAGGGCCTGCAGCTTGCCGCGGGCGACGGCGCGCGGCAGCGGCACCATGCCGCAATTGGTGCAGCCGATCAGGCGGTGTGGCTTCACCCACTGCAGCGCACGACGCAAGGTGGCCGCGACTTCTTCGGGCGTCTCGATCCGGTTGGTGGCGACGTCGATGGCGCCGACCATGACCTCCTTGCCGTCGAGCAGGCCGATCAATTCCATCGGCACGCGCGAGTTCTGGCATTCGAGACTGACCTGATTGATGCGGCTGGCGGCGAGCAGCGGGAAGGTCTGCTCGTACTGCCGCCACTCGGCGCCGAGTCCCTCCTTCCACTTGATGTTGGCCTCGATGCCGTAGCCGTAGCAGATATGCACCGCAGTCTTGCACGGCAGCTCCTCGGCGGCACGCTCGAGCGTTTTCACGCCCCAGTCGCGGACTTCGTCGAAGAAAACGTTGAAGGCCGGCTCGTCGAACTGGACGATGTCGACTCCCGCTTCGGCAAGCTCGCGCGCTTCCTGGTTGAGTATCTCGGCGAAAGCCCACGCCAGCTTTTCCCGGCTCTTGAAATGATCGTCGTACAGCGTGTCGATCATGGTCATCGGGCCGGGCAGGGTGAACTTGATCGGCCCACCGGTCAGCAGGCGCAAGCGCCGGGCATCCTCGACGAAGACCGAATGTTTGCGCGACACGGGACCGACGACCATCGGCACCTCGGCGTCGTAGCGGTCGCGGATGCGCACCGTCTTGCGATTGACGAAATCGACGCCGTCGAGATGTTCGATGAAGGTCGTCACGAAATGCTGCCGGGTCTGCTCGCCGTCGCCGATGACGGTGATGCCGGCGCGCAACTGGTCGTCGACCGCGAGCCGCATGGCATCCACCTTGGCCTGCGCCAGCGTCTCGCCCGAAAGCTGCCAGGGCGCCCACAGTTTTTCGGGTTGGGCCAGCCAGGCCGGTTTCGGCAGGCTGCCGGCGATGGCAGTGGCAATGGGTTGGGTCATCTCGCTCGCTCCTCGGGGTTGGCTGCACCGGGCCGTCTGATTTGTCTGTCTGGTGTGCGGCCCGTCGCGGGATTATCGCCCTAAAATTCTACGCATACCTTCCGCCGCAGGAGATTGCAGATGGGCAGCATCGACCTGGAGCACCTTCGCACCTGGATCGGGAAATCCCGCGCCAACGAGGATCTGATTGCTGCCCGCCACGCAGGGCTCATGGCGGCGACGGTGGATTACCCCGCCGAGCGCATCGGCGACGGCGAGGCCCTGCCGCCGCTGTGGCACTGGATCTATTTTCTGGAGGGTCTGCCTTCGCGCGAGCTCGGCCGCGACGGCCATCCGGCGCGCGGCGGATTCCTGCCGCCGGTACCGCTGGCCAATCGGATGTGGGCCGGGGGGCGCGTGTCGTTTTTGGCGCCGGTGCGGATCGGCTCGATCGTGCGCAAGGAATCGAGCATCCTGAATGTCGAGCACAAGACCGGCCGCTCGGGCGATCTGGTTTTCGCCACCGTGCTGCATGAACTTAAGTCGCCGCAGGGCGAACTGCTGATCCGCGAAGAACATGACATCGTCTACAAGGATGCGAATGCGCCGGGAAAGGCTGCGGCTGTCGCGCCGCCGGCCATGCCCGCACAATTCAGCAGGACCTGGACGCCGACCACAACCACGCTGTTCAGGTATTCGGCGCTGAGCTTCAACGGCCACCGGATTCACTACGACGCGGACTACTGCCGGAACGTCGAGGGATATCCGAACCTGGTGATTCACGGGCCGCTCACCGCCACGCTGCTGGCGAGCCATGCCGAAGAAGTCAGCGGGCGCCGGCTGCGCGACTTCACCTACCGCGGCGTGTCGCCCGCCCTGCTCGGTGATTCGATCACGCTCCATGCGAATGCGCTGGAAGATCGCGTCGTCCTCTACGCGACCCGCGACGAGCACACCGTCTGCATGCAGGCAGAGGCGACGCTTGGCTGACGACCGCATTCCTTTTCCACGACAGCCGTCTTGCACGGAGCGGCCAGGGGACGACCTGCACCGGGGCGGAGTTCGCCGTCTCCCCTGAGGATTTATGCCAAAAGTACTAGCACTTGCACGCTTGAACGCCTATGCTTTGCTCTGCCGCAAAAGCAAATCCTTCCGGCCGGCGGAGACCATGAAAACGGCTTCAACACCATGCTGCGTTTGAGCACCCCTCGCCTGCTGGCAGAGGCAGCCATTGTGGTTCTGCTTGCCGCCGCCGTGGCGGCCGGCCTGATCTGGCAGTCCGGGCGACAGAGCGTCCAGGAAGAGCGCGGCCGTGTCGCCAGCCTGGCCAAAGATCACGCGCATGCGCTCGAAACCGGCATCGAAAGGGCCTTGTCCGCCACTTTCGCCATGGCCGCGCTGGTTCAACAGGGAAACGGCCGCATCGCCAACTTCGATGCCACGGCAAGCCAGATGCTGCAGTTCTATCCGGGCGTCTCCGAACTGGCACTGGCCCCGGCCGGCGTCATCCGCAACGTCGTGCCGCTGGCCGGCAACGAACGCGCCATCGGCCTCGACCTCCTGAACGATCCGGTGCAGGGCAGGGAGGCCCTGATCGCGCGCGACACCGGACGGCTGACTCTGGCAGGACCGGTGGCCCTGGTTCAAGGCGGCACAGGCGTGGTCGGACGCTTGCCGGTGTTCCTTGAAGATGCAAAGGGCAAGCCGTACTTCTGGGGCTTCACCAACGTCGTGATCCGCATCCCCGCGCTGCTTGCCGGTGCGCGCCTGCCGCAGATGGTCGCCCAGGGCATCGACTACGAACTCGCGCGGATCAATCCCTACACCGGGCAAAAGGAGATCATCGCGGCATCTTCATCGACGCCCCTGAGCGGGCCCCTGCAGCAGGATCTGAAATTGACCTACGACTACTGGAAGCTGAGCGTCGCGCCAGTCAAGGGCTGGGGCGACCGGGCGGAGCTGTGGCTCAAGATTCTGATCGGGCTGTCGTTCAGCCTGCTGCTCGGCTACGTGACAGTGCTGATCGGGAACCTGCGGGCTCACCGGGAGGAGCTGGAACAAAGAGTCACCGAGCGCACCCAGGCGCTGGCAAAGGCAAACGACGATCTGGCCGGGCGCGAGGCCTTGTTCAGACAAATCCTCGATACTTCCAGTGTCGCAATCTTCGTCGTGGACATGGAGGGGCGCATCGCGCAAGCCAATCAGCGCATGGCCGAGATGTTCGGATATTCACACGATGCGCTGGTCGGACAGGAATACGTCGCCCTGGTACATCCGACGGAGCGCGAGGTGGGGCGACAGCGGATGCTTGCCTTGCTGAGCAGCGCCGTCCCCGCCGTGGATGTCGATCGGCTCTATTGGCGCGCCGACCAGACCGAATTCTGGGGACATCTGACCGGCAGGCGCTTCTATGACGCCAACGGCGAGCAGCGCGGCCTGATCGGCGTGATCGCCGATATCACGGCGCGCAGGACCATCGAGGAAAAGCTGCTGCTGCAGAACGACTTGCTCACCGCCATCATCGAGAACTTCCCCGGCGCCATCTCGGTGGTCGACGCCGACCTGCGCGTGGTGGCACACAACAAGCAGTTCCGGAAGTTGCTGGAATTGCCCGATTCCCTGGTCGACAAGCCGGTAGTGCATTTCGAGGACATCATTCGCTTCAACGCGGAGCGCGGCGAGTACGGTCCCGGCGACAGGGAGCAGCAGATCGCTGCCATCGTCGCCCGCGCCCGCGACTTCAAACCGCACAGGATCGAGCGCGTACGCGCCAACGGAACGGCGCTGGAGATTCGCGGCATGCCTCTGCCCGGTGGCGGCTTTGTCACCATCTACATCGACATCACCGAGCGCAAGCAGATGGAAGACCAGGTCCATCAACTGGCGTTTTACGACTCGCTGACCAAGCTGGCGAATCGCCGGCTGCTCGATGACCGCCTGAGCCAGACCATGGCGGCCAGCAAACGCAGCCGCTTCTATGGCGCACTGATGTTCCTCGACCTGGACAATTTCAAGCCGCTGAACGACTTGCACGGGCATGCGGTCGGTGATCTGCTGCTGAGCGAGGTAGCGGCCCGTCTGAAACGTTGCGTGCGCGAGATCGACACCGTGGCGCGCTTCGGGGGCGACGAGTTTGTCGTGATGCTGTGCGATTTGAGTCCGGACAGAGACGAGTCGGCGGCACAGGCCATGATCGTTGCCCGCAGAATCCATACCGCGCTGGCTGCCCCCTACCTGCTGACCCGGCACGATGACAATACGGCGGCCGCGGTCGAACATCATTGCACCGCAAGTATCGGCGTGGCCCTGTTTGTCGGCCAGGAAAGCAGCCAGAACGACATCATCAAATGGGCCGATACGGCGATGTATCAGGCCAAGGCGGCCGGTCGGAATTCGATCCGGTTTCACGATCCGGAGGCTTGAGTCAGCGCATGGCGGCGCGACCAGCAAAGCTTCAAGTTTCAGCAAATTGATCATCATTTGCTAATATACGCAATTCCGCCTTTCGCCTTGCCCCGATGATCTCCCGCCGTAATTCCCTGTTGGCTCAGTGGTTGCCCTTCCTCAAGTGGTGGCCGCTGGTCACCCGCGCGACGGCGCGCGACGATCTGATTGCGGGCCTCACCGGCGCGCTGATCGTGCTGCCGCAGGGCGTCGCCTTCGCCACCATCGCCGGCCTGCCGCCGCAATACGGCCTTTACGCCGCGATGCTGCCGGCCGTGATCGCCGCGCTGTTCGGTTCGAGCTGGCACCTGGTCTCCGGCCCGACCACGGCCATTTCCATCGCCGTGTTCGCTGCGCTGTCGCACCAGGCCGAACCTGGCTCGGCCCATTACATCAGCCTGGTGCTGACGCTGACCTTCCTTGTCGGCGTCTTCCAGCTGGTGCTGGGACTGGCCCGCATGGGCGTGCTGGTCAATTTCATTTCGCACACCGTGGTGATCGGCTTCACCACAGGCGCCGCCATCCTGATCGCGGCGAGCCAGGTCCGCAGCTTCTTCGGCATCGATATCCCGCGCGGCACGCCCTTCTACGAAACCATCCATCAGCTTTTCGTCCAGTTCTTCAACATCAATCCCTGGGTCACAGCCGTCGCAGCCATCACACTGGTTAGCGGCATCCTGACGCGGCGCTACCTGAAGAAGCTGCCCTACATGATCATGGCGATGATCGTCGGCAGCCTGGTCGCCGAGGGCCTCAACCTCTGGCTCGGCCAGGATGCCACCGGCATCCGAACGATAGGCGCGCTGCCGGCGACGCTGCCGCCGCTGTCCATGCCCGATTTCTCGCTGGCGTCGCTGCGAGTGACCATCGGCCCGGCGCTGGTCATCACCATGCTGGCGCTGACCGAAGCGGTGTCGATCAGCCGCGCCATCGCGGTGCGTTCCGAGCAGCGCGTCGACGGCAACCAGGAATTCATCGGCCAGGGCCTGTCCAACATTGTCGGTGCCTTTTTCTCGGGCTACGCCTCCTCCGGTTCGTTCAACCGCAGCGGCGTCAATTACGAGGCCGGCGCACGCACTCCGCTGGCCTCGATCTTCGCCTCGATCGCCCTGCTCGTGGTGCTGCTGCTGGTGGCGCCCCTCGCCGCCTACCTGCCCACCGCCGCGATGGCCGGCATCCTCTTTCTGGTGGCCTGGGGCCTGGTCGATTTCCATCACATCGCGGCCATCTGGCACACCAGCAAGGCGGAATCGGCGATCCTCGTGGCGACCCTGGTCGGCACGCTGTTCAACCTCGAAGCCGGCATATTCATCGGCGTCTTCCTCTCCCTGGTGATGTTCCTGTTCCGTACCTCGCGCCCCGAGATCATTCCCGTGGTGCCGGCGCCGGAGGAAGGCGCCTACCACTTCGTGCGCGCCCGCGGTCACGCTGAATGCCCGCAACTGCGCATCGTCCGCGTGAACGGTCCGCTCTACTTTGGCGCCGCCAACTATGTGCAGCAGGCATTGCAGCAAATCGACGAAGACAACCCCCTGCAGAAGTCCGTGCTGATCGCAGCGGCCAGCCTGAGCTACATCGACGTCGCCGGCGCCGAGGTGCTGGCCCAGGAGGCGCGGCGGCGGCGGCGGCTCGGTGGCGGCCTGTATTTCTACCGGCTCAACCAGCGACTGAAGGACTTCCTCAAACAGGGCAATTACGTCAAGGACATCGGCGAGGGCGCCTTCTTTCCGGTCATGACCAACGTCACCGGCGCGCTCTACTGGACGCTGGACCCGGACGTCTGCCGCACCTGCAAGACGCGCATCTTCAAGGAATGCCATGGCAAGCTGCTGCCCGACGGCTTGCGACGCCAGCGCCTGCTGCTGGCCACCGACGGCAGCGAGTTCTCGCAGGCGCCGACGGCGATCGCCATCGCCCTGGCCAGGAGATTCGGCGTCACGCTCGACGTCATGACCGCCGTCGCCACGCCGGATGAGCACGAGCAGGCGCGTGCGCGTCTCGCCCCCGTGCTGCGCCAGGCCCTGGTGGCCGGCGTCGACAACGAGGAGATCGTGCGCCACGGCAAGCAGCCGGTGCAGGAAGTGATCGCCGCCGCCGCCGCGGCCGACACCAACATTCTCGTCATCGGCCGGCGGCCGCCGCGTGGCGACCTGAAGGACAAACTGCTCGGCGACGCCGCCGCGCAGATCATCGGCAGCGCGCCCTGCCATGTCCTC
>JBAZOF010000116.1:0-8411 GCA_041648855.1 Sulfuritalea sp.
GCGCCCCCGGGTTCCAAGAGCACGCGCGAGGATCGCCGGTCCGGCGCCACCCGCGACCCCATTCAGTTCCAGCACGGCAAACGGCAGCTCCGTGAGTCGATATTTCCCGCTCTGGACTGCCGCAGCCAGCTTGCCGAGGGTCTGCTGGTTCAGCAATTTCACGATCTTGAGCTTGATCGGCTTCCATTGGGTATGCATGGGGCAGGCCGTGTCGTCGCCGCATACCTTGAGCCCGAGTACGCAGTTTTCGGTCAGGCCGGGGCCTTCGATCAGCGTGAGAATCTGCATCAAATCGGTGTTTTCGCCGCCCTCGGACAAACAGACGCCCCCCTGCCGACCACGAAAGGAATGAATCAGCTTGCCGCGGCTAAGGTTTTGCATGATCTTCGCAAGATACGGCGGCGGAACGCCGAGGTGCTCGGCGACCGTGCGAATCAATACGGGAACATCGCGCGGCTGGGTCGCCATGAATATCAGGGCCTGAATGGCGTATTGGCTGGTGCGGGACAGAATCATCGTCGAAGTAGGCTGACCTCAATCAACAGGAATCAGGCAAAAAAAAGGGTGCGCAACGCGCACCCCGAACCCCAACAGAGAGCCTTCGAGCGACGGCGCGAAGCCATCACCATAAAACCCATTCGTAGTATGGTTACTTGTCACGGGTCGCGCCTTGATCTGAATCAACTGTCGTGCGATTTCCCGGAACATCCGTCTTGTCGTCATCCATCAGTATCCGGTAGCCGGGGCCATCGAGATCTTCGTACTGGCCGCTTTTCAATGACCACCAGAACAAGGCGGCGATCACGAAGACCAGTACCAGGGAAAGCGGAATCAGGAGATACAGGATATCCATGTCAGGCTTCAGCCGCGCTGCAGGCGCAAGGCATTGAGAACCACCAGAAGCGAACTGGCCGACATGCCGATGCCGGCCATCCAGGGTGTCACCCAGCCGGCCATGGCCAGCGGGATCGCGAGGAGATTGTAGGCGAAAGCCCAGATCAGGTTCTGTTTCACGATCCTCACGGTGCGCCGCGCCAGCGCCAATCCCTCGGGCAGCGCCCGCAGGTCATTGCCGAGCAGCACCACATCGGCATTGGCCCGCGCCAGATCGGCGCCACCGCCCATCGCGATCGAAACCTGCGCCTGCGCCAGTACCGGCGCGTCGTTCACGCCATCGCCGACCATCGCCACGGTCTCGCCGGCCTGCTGCAAGGCCTTGAGCGCCGCATGCTTGTCCTCCGGCGAGAGCCCACCGCGCGCGTCCGCGATTCCCAGCGCCTCCCCCACTCGCCCGGCAGCGGCTGCCGCGTCGCCGCTGAAAATCGACAGCCTGATGCCTGCCGCCGAAAGTTTCTCCACCATGGCCGGCGCCTCGGGGCGCAGGCCGTCGCTCAAGCGGAAAAATCCCTGCCAGCCTTCCGCGTTGCCCAGCGCGATCACCGTATCGCCAGCGCCGACTTTGGTCTCGACATCGGCCGGAACCGCGGCACCGTGCAGCATACCGACGAATTCGGGGCGTCCCAGCCGCCAGATGCACCCGTCGATTACGCCCTCGACGCCGGCCCCGGTGGTGGCTCGCACGCCATCGACCTCAATTCCCGAATCCGTTGTCGCATTGCTCCCCGCAGCCCCTGCCGCCAACGCCTTCGCGATGGGATGCTCGGAACCGCGTTCGAGCACGGCGGCCAGCGCCAGTGCGCGCGCGGCATCGCCTCGCAACGGAATCGTTTCGACCAGCGTCATGCGGCCCAGTGTCAGGGTGCCGGTCTTGTCGAAAATGAAGCGATCGGCGCGCGCCAAGGCCTCGATCGCGTGCCCGCGTGTCACCAGCACG
This sequence comes from Sulfuritalea sp., assembly GCA_041648855.1. Classification (GTDB taxonomy): domain Bacteria; phylum Pseudomonadota; class Gammaproteobacteria; order Burkholderiales; family Rhodocyclaceae; genus Sulfuritalea. The sequence continues at coordinate 1,835 of JBAZOF010000116.1, forward strand.
CCGCGCGCGGCCAGCGCACCGGTTGCCACGGTCAGCGCGGCCGGTGTCGCCAGGGATAGCGCGCAGGGACAACTCACCACCAGCACGGCGACAAAGATCCACAGCGCGCGCGAGGGATCGATCCACCACCAGGCCAGAGCCGTCGCCACCGCCAGCAGCAGCAGGGCAACGATGAAATGCCCGGCGACGCGATCGGCCATTTCCACCAGATGCGGCTTTTCCGCCGCGGCGCGTTCCATCAAGCGCTGGATGGCTGCCACGCGCGTCGCCTCGCCGACGCGCTCGACGCGCATCACCAAAGGGCTGGCCGTATTCACGCTGCCGCCGATCAGCGCGTCGCCGACGGTCTTGGGCACCGGGCGGCTCTCGCCGGTCAGCAGGGATTCGTCCGCCGCGCTCATCCCGTCGAGCACGCAGCCGTCGGCCGGCACCGTCTCGCCGGGCCTGATCTGCACCGCGTCGCCGGCACGCAGCTCGGCCACGGCGACGCGCTCGCCCGCCGCATCGGCGCTGCTGCAGGGCCACGCCGCGAGACGCGTGGCGAAGGCCGGAATGGCACGGGCCAGCGTCTCGACGCTGCGCGCCGCCCGCTGCCGCGCCATCATTTCCAGATAGCGGCCGGAGAGCAGGAAGAAGACGAACATGGTGACCGAGTCGAAATACACTTCGCCGGCGGCGCTCAGCGTGGCCCATACGCTGGCCGCAAAGGCCGCGCCGACACCCAGCGCCACGGGCACATCCATGCCGACGCGGTGCAATTTCAGGTCGCGCCAGGCGCTGGCAAAAAACGGCGCCGCGGAATACCCGATCACGGGCACGGTCAGGATCAGGCTGGCCCAGCGCATCAGCTGCTCGATGTCCGGCGTCATGTCGCCCTCAGTTCCCACCTGTGCGAGGTACACCGGCACCGCGTACATCATCACCTGCATCATGCCGAAGCCGGCGACGAACAGCCGCCACAGCGCGGCCTTGCGCTCCTTCTGCGCGAGCTGCTCGGAGCGCCCGATGTCGTAAGGATGCGCGTGGTAACCGATCGCGGCGATGGCTTCGAGGATCGCCGACAGCTTCGTCACGCGCTCGTCCCACCGCACGCGTGCGCGGCGCGTGGTGTAGTTGATGTCGATCGCGGTGACGCCAGGCTGGCGGCGCACATGCGATTCGTTGAGCCAGACGCAGGCCGCGCAGGTGATGCCTTCGAGGATCAGTGCCGCCTCGCGTTCGTGTTCGCCCGCCACGCCCTCGGCGCGGCGCACGAAGTTCTTCTGCACATCGGGATGATCGAACAGTCCGAAATCGGCCAGGACCTGCGGCAGAGCCTCGCGCGGACTTTCCGGCATCGCGTCGCGATGACGGTAGTAATCGGTGAGGCCATTGGCGACGATGGCCTGCGCCACGGCCTGGCAACCCGCGCAGCACATAGGCCGCAGCTGGCCGTCGATCTCCACCGGGAAATCGACGCCCGTGGGGATCGGCAGGCCGCAGTGGTAGCAGGATTGGTCGGCCAGGGTCATGAGCTTGTCATTCCCGCGAAAGCGGGAATCCAGTCGTGCCTCAGATCTGGATCCCCGCCTTCGCGGGGATGACGGAGCCGAGCGGGTCCGTCACTTGGGCGCCATGCGGATGGCGCCGTCGAGGCGGATCACCTCGCCGTTGAGCATCTCGTTCTCGACGATGTGCCGCACCAGCGCCGCATACTCGGCCGGTTTGCCCAAGCGCGAAGGAAAGGGAACCATCTTGCCGAGGGCGTCCTGGACTTCCTGCGGCATGCCCAGCAGCATCGGCGTCTCGAAGATGCCGGGGGCAATGGTCATGACGCGGATGCCGAAACGCGCCAGCTCTCGCGCGATCGGCAGCGTCATGCCGACGATGCCGCCCTTCGACGCCGAATAGGCCGCCTGCCCGATCTGCCCGTCGTAAGCCGCCACCGACGCCGTGCTGACGATCACGCCACGCTCGCCCGCCGCATTCGGCTCGCCCTTGGCCATGACCTCGGAGGCAAGACGAATCATGTTGAAACTGCCGACCAGATTGACCGTGACGACCTTGGCGAACAGGTCCAGCGAATGCGGACCGTTCCTGCCCAGCACCCTCTCGGCCGGCCCGATCCCGGCGCAATTGACCAGCCCGTGCACGCCGCCGAAGGCTGCCACGGCAGCCGCCACGCAGGCTTTGGCGCTGGCCTCGTCGGCCACGTTGGTGGTGACGAAGCGCGCGTTCGCACCCAGCTCGGCCGCCAGCGCATTGCCGGCCGCTTCATTGAGGTCGGCCAGAACCACCTTGGCGCCCTCGCCCACCAGCATCCGTCCGGTAGCGGCACCAAGGCCCGAGGCTCCGCCGGTGATGATGAATACGCTGTCCTTGATCTTCATGAGCACCCCTTTTCCGTCCGGATACCGTCCCCGGCGACCCGCCGGCGACATAAATGAAACAGGGCCTGCCGACCGGAATGGAGGCAGGCCCTGATGTTGGTGCTGTTGGCCGGAATCGAACTGGCGACCTACTGATTACGAATCAGTTGCTCTACCAACTGAGCTACAACAGCGTCCTGAAAGGCGGCAGATTATACCTGCTGGCCCCCATGAGTGGCAACGCGCTTGCCGCCTGGCACCGGGCGGATTGCCTTGCCCCATTTTGCAGGCGCTTGCTAGACTGCCCGGATGATCAAGTCGCCGTCTCTCCTGCCGCGCTGCCAACGGGGTTTCACCCTGATCGAACTGATCACGGTGATGATGATCATTGGCGTTCTGGCTGTCGTCGTGTTGCCGCGCTTTGATCTGCTGCGAGGCTTCGACGAGATCGGCTATCGCGACAAGGTGAAGGCGACGCTTGAATTCGCCAGAAAGTCGGCGGTGGCGCAACGGCGAAATGTTCGCGTGACACTGGCCGGCAACAATCTGACGCTGACCATCGACGACGACATACCCGAAGGCGGCTCTGCCGGCACCTACCCGCGCCTGCTCGCGCTGCCCGCACCGGACAGCTCCTGCGGCGCGACAAACCAGATCTGCGCTCCATCCGGCGTCACGCTCGCCGGAACGGCGGCGCTGAGCTTCACTCCCCTTGGCGTGCCTTCGTCGGCCGGCTCCTACACGGTCACCGGCGACGCGGCACAGACCATCACAGTCGAGGCGGAGACCGGCTATGTGCATTAGCCGGCGCCAGCGGGGCATGACGCTGATCGAGCTGATCGCCTTCATCGTCATCGTCAGCGTGGCGCTGGTCGGCGTCCTGACGGTACTCAACGTCACCGCCAAGTCCAGCGGCGACCCGATGATCAGGAAGCAGATGCTGGCAGTGGCCGAGGCGGTGCTCGAGGAAGTAATGCTGCAGCCGTTCACCTGGTGCGATCCGGATGACCGGTCGGCGGCCACCGCGACCAGCGCCACGCTCGATGCGACAGCGACCGATCCGACGCAATGCTGGGACGCGGTGGAAGCCATCGGCCCGGAAACCGTCGCCGGCAACACCGACACCCGCCTCAGCGCGACATCCCCACTCGACAACGTGAGCGACTACAACGGCACTGCGATCACGACAGGAATCACGGGAACCGCCTTGCCGACGGGTTACAGCGCCGCGGTGTCAGTAGCGCAGAGTGCGCTCAACGGCATTGCCGCGACGGAATCCCTGCTGATCACCGTCACCGTAAGCCATGCCGGCGACAGCTTAATCCTGCAGGGCTACCGCACCCGTTACTCGCCCAACAGCCTGCCATGAGATCCGACAACCATCACCGCCAAGCCGGCTTCACCCTGATCGAAGCCATCATGGCCATCGTCATCACCGGCATCCTGGCAGGGATCGTCGCCGTGTTCATCAGCGGACCGGTGCAGGGCTACGTCGATTCCGTGCGTCGCGCCGAACTCACCGATAACGCCGACGTCGCCCTGCGCCGGATGACGCGCGACATACGATTGGCGCTGCCCAACAGCTTGCGCACCGTTGCCGGAGGCTTCGAATTCATCACCACCAAGGCAGGCGGACGCTACCGCGATTCCGGCGACGGATCGACGGGCGGCAATATCCTCAGCTTCACCACGGCCAGTACCGATTTCGACGTGCTCGGCCCCATGCCGACGCTCGCCACGGGCGCCAGCGGCGACTACATCGTCGTATACAACCTGGGCCCCGGCTATGCGCCGGCGAATGCGTACGACTGTTCCGCCACGCCTCCCGGCTGCAACATCGCACAAGTCAGCAGCTTGCCGGCGGCGAACACCGTGCGCCTCGCCAGCAATGTTTTCGCCGCGCAGACGCCGCCGCTGCCTTCGCCGAGTTCGCGGTTCCAGGTGGTAGGCTGGAACGACAAGGTCGTTCGCTATACCTGCAGCGGCGGCGTCCTGACCAGGCAGTCGGGCTGCAGCCTTGCAACGCCTTCGGTCTGCCCGAATGCAGGGTCCGTAATCGCCGGTTCGGCAACGGCTGAACCGAAAGCCGCCTGCACCATCGACTACACCTCCGCTGCCTTCGGTCGCAGCGGGCTGCTGTATATCCAGCTGACGCTCACCGATACCCCCAGCACCGAATCCGTCAGCCTCTTCCAGCAGATCCACGTGGACAATTCGCCATGATCGGCGTCCGGCGCATTGGCGGCTTTGCGATCGTTTCCGCCATCTTCATCCTTGTCGTGCTGGCGGCGCTGGGGGCGTTCATCGTCAACATCTCCGCCAACCAGCAGGTCGGCTCGGCGCTCGACGTGCAGGGCGTGCGCGCCTATCAGGCGGCGCGCGCGGGAATCGAATGGGGACTGCACCGGCAATTGCAGGGTGGATCCTGCGTCGGCGCCACCTCGTTCTCACCCGCAGCAAGCACGCTGTCGGACTTTACCGTCACCGTGGGCTGTACGCCGACCCCCGACCCCGGCGGCTTTGGCGGTCCGACCCTGCATACCATCATCGCCACCGCCTGCAATCAGCCCAATGCGGGAGCCTGCCCGAACACCGCCACTGCCAATTCGTTTTACGTCGAGCGACGTCTGGAAGTGGCATTCTGATGAACCGCCGTCTCCCCAGCGCCGACTTTTCCCGGTGCGATGAAACAAAGGAACACGCGATGAGCCTGCAAGCGATGCGAACCGGGAAACCACGGTCTGTCCTGTCCAATTGGGTCGGCAGGCTGGTTGTCTTGTTGGCATCCTTGATCTGGCTTGGCGTCGGGAGCGGGACTGCGTCGGCCGCGGTGGTCTACCGAGGCGCCGGAACAGCGGTGAGTGGAACCACGGCCACCGGCATGGGCGGAAGCCCGGCATGGCCGGCTCATGCAGCGAACGACATCGCGCTGCTTTTCGTCGAAAGTGCCGGCGGGCAATCGGTCACGCTCAGCGTCCCCAACGGCTTCGTCGCAGTGCCGAATAGTCCCCAGGCAACAGGTGCGGGAACGGCCGGAACGCGGCTCACCGTTTTCTGGGCGCGGGCGACTTCGTCAGCCATGGCGGCACCGAAAATCGCGGCGCCGAGCGATCACTTCTACGCCCAGATCGTCACCTTCCGCGGCGTCATCAATTCCGGTAATCCGATCGATGCAACGGCGGGAGGCACCAAGCCGGTGGCCAGCACTTCCGTCACGGTGCCCGGCGTCACCACGACGGTAGCGAACGCCTTGATCGTGCAGGCCGTCGCGCGCGGCAACGACCTGGCGGCGGCGGCCTTCAGCGCGCAAACGAATGCGAACCTCACCGGCATCGTCGAACATCTCGACGCCGGAACAGCCAACGGCAATGGCGGTGGCTTGGGCATCTGGAGCGGCGTCATGGCGACTGCCGGCGCAACCGGAAATACCACGGCCACGGTTACCAGTTCCATCAACGCCTTCCTCACCATCGCGCTCAAGCCGCAGGCGGGACCGCGCTTCCAGGCCGCCGGAGCCGCGGTCGGCGGCACGGCAACGGTCAGCCCGGCGTGGCCGGCACACGCCACCGACGACATTGCCCTGCTGTTTATCGAAAGTACCGGGGGGCAAGCCGCCACGTTATCCACCGCCGCAGGCTTCGCGGCAGTGGCGAACAGTCCCAAGTTCGTCGGGGCGGGAACGGCAGGAACCCGACTCACGGTCTTCTGGGCGCGGGCGACGTCGGCCGCGATGGGCGCACCCACGGTCGCCGACCCGGGGAACCATGTCTACGCACAGATCATCACCTACCGCGGCGTGGCAAACACCGGCAATCCATGGGACGTGACTGGCGGCGGCACCAAGACGCCGGCCAGCGGATCGGTGAGCTTGACCAGCGTCACCACCACGGTGGCCGACACGCTCGTCGTCCAGGCCGTGGCGCGGGACACCGACAACGCCGCCGCCGCATTCAGCGCGCAGACGAATGCCAACCTGGCCGGCATCGGCGAGCGGGTCGACGCCGGCACCACTCAGGGCAACGGCGGCGGCTTCGCCGTGTGGGACGGCTACAAGGCAACGGCCAGTGCGACGGGCAGCACCACGGCGACGGTGACGAGTTCCATCAACGCCTTCCTCACCATCGCACTCAAGCCGCAGGCGACCTCGGCGCCGGCATTCAGTGCCACCGGAACCGCAGTCACCGCAGGCTTGAACTGGCCGCTGCATGCCATTGACGATGTGGCCCTGC
>JBAZOF010000117.1:0-8331 GCA_041648855.1 Sulfuritalea sp.
AGAACTGATAGGCAGCCTGGGCAAAGGGCTCGGGACGCAGGCCGAGCTTGGGCTTGATGATGGTGCCGGCGATGTAGCCGCCGTCCTTGACCGGGCGGCCGAGGATGCGCCACAGGTCGGTGATGTCCTTGGCCGGGCCGTCGAACATCTGGATCACGCGATCGGGCATGTAGAAGTCGATCATCTTGGCGTGCTCGATGTCGCCCATGCCCTGGTTGTTGCCGATGACCAGCGTCAGGAAGGACACCAGCATGAAGCGGCCGTCGGTCACGTTGCGGTCGAACAGTTCGATCGGATAGGCGATGCGCATATCCTCGGTAGCCTCGTCGATGTGATAGACCAGCGCATCGACGCCCTTGGTGAAATCGTCGGTGGTGGAGACTTCGACGTTGGTGCCGGTGGAGGATTCGGCGGCAAAGTGGGCGGCGCCTTCCAGGTAGCCGACGCCTGCCTTGGGCTTCATCTTGTAGGCGACCAGGATGTGCTTGCCACCCTTGATCAGGTCCTCTTCCTTGAGGCTCAGGTCGGCATAACGATTCGATTGATCCATTCGGTTCTCCTCATTCTCAACGTGTTGAAGTATCGCATTCGGGGACAGCTTGGGTAGGCATCTTAGTCAGCAGCATCCATAACTACCAGTCACGTGTTTTTATCATCATCATAAGGTTTGCCTTATGGATTCGCGGTGCCATATCCTCAGCAGGTCGAGGTCGACCAAGGTTCGGTCGTGCATGGTGCCGTTGTGCACGACGCCGGGCCGGCCCGGCTCGCCAAGGTCGGAGAGCACTGCCAGCGCGCCGGCAAAGTCGTGATCCTGCGTGTATTCACTGATCGTCACCAGCGTCGGCAAGCCGGCGCCGAGGCTGGCCTTGAGCCCGTTGCCCGAGTCCTCGAAGGCCAGGCAGGCGGAGGGCTGCAGGCCAAGCTGTGCAAGCACCCACGAGTAAATGTCGGGCGCAGGCTTCTTGCGCGCCACCGTGTCGCCAGCGCCGACTATTTCGAACAGCGCCATCAGCTCGGCGGGCAGCAGTGCCGTGACGTTCTCCGGCGTGGTGGTCGTTGCGATGGCGAGGCGCAGGCCGGCGCCATGCGCTTCGCGCAGCAGCCGCGCCACACCGGGCTGCAAGGGAATGCCGCCGGCCGCCAGCAGCTCGAGATAGTGGCGGGTCTTGGCTTCGTGCAGCGCCTTGATGCGCTGTTCGGCATCCGCCTGCCGGAGAAAGGCCGGATCGTGGTGCTCGCAGTAGAAGCGCATGCGTTCCTTGCCGCCGGTCACCGCCAGCAGTTCGCCGTAAAGCGCCTCGTCCCAGCGCCAGGCGAGGCCGGCCTCGGCGAAGGCCGCATTGAAGGCCGGGCGATGACCATCCCGCTCGGTGTCGGCCAGCGTGCCATCGACGTCGAAAATCAGGGCTTCGAGCATGGCATGCAGCATAGACTCCTGGCACCCATAAGGAACAGTCATGCTTTCTTATGGCGGTGATAAGATGCACGAAAAATGATGGATCAGAAGCCATCGGCAACAGCAAGGGGGAGGCATGGCGGGGGATTCGAGCGACGTATCGAGCCTGATGAAGTCGGTTCGGGAGGAGGTGGTCATGTCCACCTATTCCGTCGCAATGATTGCCGGCACGATCCTGATGCTGGGCAACATGTCGCGCAACCTGCATCTCGGCAACCCGCTCAGCATTCCGCACAGCGTCCTCTATGCGGCATTTCTGGTCATCTATGTCCTGCGCCACCGCGTCGGCGCCGGATGGCTGGCGCCGATATTGTTGCTTACCCTCTTTCTGGCCGGCACTTTCGGCTATTTCATCTACGGATTCATCGGCAACTCGGCGCCGGTCTTCATGGCCCTGTGCATTGTTGCCGCCTCCTTCTACGGACCGCGCGGCGGCTTGGTTGCCGCCCTTGCCGCGGGGACGATGATGTTGGCAGCGGCGGCCCTGGCCATGTCCGGGCAGTTGGTCTTTTCCTTCGACCTGAACGCATTCATCGGCAGCCCCTTCAGCTGGATCGCGGCACTGACCACCTTCGCCGCAATGACCGCCATGGTGCTCACCCAGGTGGGGCTGATGCATCGCAATCTGGAATCCCTGGTGCGCGAACAGAACACGAGGATGAACGAACTGGCGCAGGCCAACGTCCGGCTTGAACAGGAGGTCGCTACGCGGACCGCGATGGAAGCCGAACTGCGGCGCCAGTCGACGCTGCTGGAAAACATCCTCGGCAGCCTGCCGCAGGGCATCAGCGTGTTCGACGACCAGCTCAGGCTGCTGAAATGGAACCAGGGCATGATCGACGTGCTGGAACTGCCGCCGGAGATCGTCGTCGACAATGTCCCGTTCGAGGATCTGATCCGCGTTCCGGCACGGCGCGGCGACTACGGTCCCGGCGACCCCGAGGAACACATACGCAAGCGCCGCGAACTGGCGCTGCAGTTCCAGCCGCACAGCTTCGAACGAGCGCGTCCGGGCGGTCGCACGCACCTCGTCGTCGGCAAGCCGTTTCACGTCGATGGCCGGATCGCCGGCTTCATCACCACCTATACCGACATCACCGAGCGCAAGAAGACGGAGCTGGAAATCCAGCGCAGCAACGAGGTACTGAAAAGCATCCTGGACAACATTCCGGTCGGGGTCAGCGTCGCCGACGGCGACCTGCGCATGATCGCCTGGAACCAGTTGTTCAGGCAGTTGCTGGACTTGCCCGACGAGCTGTTTGCCGATCCGCGCCCCGCGTTCGAGTCCTTCATCCGCCACAACGCATCGCGCGGCGAGTACGGCAGCGACAACGTCGAGCAGACAATCGCGGAAATCGTCGAACGGGCACGCCATCCCGTGGCCCATGTATTCGAGCGCAAACGCCCCAACGGCACCGTGCTGGAGATTCGCGGCGTGCCCCTGCCCGGCGGCGGCTTCGTCACCATCTATGCCGACATCACGGCGCGCAAGCAGGCCGAGCGCGAGTTGCTGAGCCTGCACGAGCGCTTCGCGCTGGCGCTGAAAACCGTGGGGGTCGGAATTTTCGACTGGGATGCCGAGAAGAACCGCCTGCTGGCCGACGCGCGGGTATTCGAGATATTCGGCGTTTCTCCAGAGGGGAGAGACGGCCTGTTCAACGACTGGAGCGACTATCTGCATCCGCAGGACAGGGAGCCGGCCCTGAGCCAGATCGTCGCCTCCCTGCGCAGCACGGACAGCGACGTCAAGCTGGCCTACCGCATCATCCGACCCGACGGCAGCGTCCGTCATCTGGAAGTGCATAACCACATCGTGCGCGACGCCGACGGCAGGACCCAGCGCCTGATCGGCGCCGACTTCGACGTGACGGAGCGCAAGGAAACCGAAGAGCGCCTGCTGCTGACCGAGAAGGTGTTCGACAACAGTCCGGTGGCGATCGTGATCACCGATAGCGAGAACCGCATCATTTCGGTCAACGAGGCCTTCGTCAATACCACCGGCTATGCCGAATTCGAGGTCCTCGGGCTCGATCCGAAGATCCTCGGCTCCGGCCAGCACGACAAGGAATTTTTCGCCGGCATGTGGCGGTCGCTGAACGAAGCCGACTTCTGGGAGGGCGAGATCCTGGACCGGCGCAAGACCGGCGAAATCTACCCGAAATGGATGACCATCAACGTCGTGCATGACCGCGAGGATCCCGAGCGAATCCATTACGTGGGGATCTTTTCCGACATCACGGAAAGAAAGCAGGCCGAGCAGCACATTCATCACCTGGCCCATCACGACGCACTCACCGGCCTGCCCAACCGCATGGCGCTGGAAGCACGGCTGGCACAGTCGCTGGCCGAGGCCGACCGCAACCGGCGCAGCGTGGCCGTGATGTTCATCGACCTCGACCGCTTCAAGTTCATCAACGATACGCTGGGCCACCATGTCGGCGACCTGCTGCTGATCGAAGTGGCGCAGCGCCTGCGGCGTACCGTGCGGGCCTCGGACACCGTGGCGCGCCTCGGCGGCGACGAGTTCGTCGTGGTCCTGCCCGCGCTGGAATCCCCTGCCGTCGCCACCACCATAGCGAGCAATATCCTGGCTGCTCTGGGCGCGCCCTATCTGATCGAAGACAAGGTTCTGCACAGCACGCCATCCATCGGCGTCAGCATTTACCCGCAGGATGGCGGGGACGTCGGCACCGTGATGAAGTTCGCCGATACCGCGATGTATCACGCCAAGGAATCAGGGCGCAACGGCTTCCAGTTCTTCTCGCCGGAATTGAACCACGCGGCGATGGAACGACTCGAGGTGGAGCGCGAGTTGCGCGACGCCTTGAAGCTGGGCCAGTTCGTCCTGCACTACCAGCCGCGCCTCGATCAGGCCGGCCGGATCACCGGCGTCGAAGCGCTGATCCGCTGGAACCGGCCCGGCCACGGCCTCGAACTTCCCGACCGATTCATTCCGGTCGCCGAAGAAAGCGACCTGATCGTCCAGATCGGCGAATGGGTGCTGGCAACGGTCGCCCGCCAGCTGCGAACGTGGCTCGATGCCGACGTCCCGGTGCCCGCGGTGGCCATCAATCTTTCTGTGCGGCAGCTTCGCCTGGCCAACCTGCCGCAGCAGATCGCGGAAGCGCTGCGCGAAAATGCCCTGCCGGCCCAACTGCTGGAATTCGAGGTCACCGAGAGCGTCGCCATGCAGAATCCGGAACGTGCGTCGCGGGTACTGGGCGACCTCCGCAAGATGGGCATTGCGCTGGCCATCGACGACTTCGGCACCGGCTACTCGTCACTGTCCTACATCAAGCAACTGCCGTTTCACCGCCTCAAGATCGACCGCTCCTTCGTCGCCGAAATCGCGGTCGATCCGAACGATCTCGCCATCGTCAGGGGTACCATCGCGCTGGCGCACAGCATCGGGCTCAAGGTGGTCGCCGAAGGTGCCGAAACGGCAGAGCAATTTGCCTTGCTGAAGAGTGCAGGCTGCGACGAATTTCAGGGCTATTATTTCTCCCGGCCGCTGCCCTTCGATAGACTCGAAGCCTTTCTCCGCAATCATTCACCCAGCCCCGTTCGCCCATGAAGAACGTCACCCTGCGCCAGCTGAAAATCTTCGAGGCGGTGGCACGCCATCTCTCCTTTTCGCGCGCTGCCGAGGAGTTGCACCTGACCCAGCCGGCCGTATCGATGCAGGTGCAGGCGCTGGAGGATCAGGCGGGACTGCCGCTGACCGAACAAGCCGGCAAGAAAGTGCGCCTCACTGCCGCCGGCGAGGAGGTCGCGAGCCAGGCGCGGCGCATTGCCGAACAGTTGCGCGAGGCCGGCGAAGCACTGGCCGCGCTGAAGGGCGTCGAAGCCGGCCATCTGAAGATCGGCGTGGTCAGCACGGCGAAATACTTCGCGCCCGCCCTGCTTGCCGAGTTTCGTCGCCGGCATCCCGGGGTCGAATTGCAGCTGACGGTCAACAACCGCGGCACGATCGTGCGCCATCTCGCCGAAAACGACATCGACTTGGCCATCATGGGCACGCCGCCCTCCGAGTTCGAAACCGTCGCCAAGATCTTTGCCGATCACCCGCTGGTGTTCATCGCCGCGCCCGACCACCCGCTGGCGGACAAGAAGCGCATCGATCCACAGCGACTGGCAGCGGAAACCCTGCTGATCCGCGAACCCGGCTCGGGCACGCGCGGCGCGCTGGAACGTTTCCTCGAACTGCATCACGTCACGGCGGGCGCCACCATGGAGCTGGGCAGCAACGAGACCATCAAGCAGGCCGTGATGGCGGGGCTCGGGCTGTCCTTCATTTCGGAGCACACCATCGGCCTGGAGCGCTCGGTCGGCCGGTTGGTCAAACTCAACATCACCGGCACGCCGGTCAAGCGCCAGTGGCGCCTGGTCTATCGCACCGACAAGCGCCTGATGCCGGCGGCGATCGCCTTCGTCGAGTTCATGGACAGCGAAGGTTCGCGCCTGATCGAGGCGCAGATCGGCAAGCAGACTCCAAACACAGCGGCACCGGGGCGCTGAGGGAACAGCGGCCGGCTATCTGGCCGCGGCGTTCCAGAGCGACGCGGTCACGCCCAGTTTGGTGATGAACGCCTTGACATAGTATTGGCCAATGGTGATGCGCTTGCCGCCTTCCGGGAGTGCGCTCATGAAAATGTCGGTGATCTGATCTTCCGACAGGTTGGTGGCGCCGGCGGCATGCCAGACCCGAACATGGTTGCAGTCATCGCGGTCGATCAACAGCGCCTTGTCGTTTGTTGCAGCAAGCAGTCTGATCGTCACGCCGTCACTGGTTTCATAGGCGCGGGCCGGACCGGCGCTGGTCGGCATTTCTTCGCCTCCCTCGGGCTTGGCCGTCGCCTCGAGCGCCATGACTTCATCGTCGGAAATCCGGCTTTCCCCTTCGGTATGCCAGACCACATATCGACCGCCCGGCTGCATCTGTATCAGCAGCACGTTGTCCGTCGCGCCCGCGACGGTCGCGGCCATCAGGATCACGACAAACAGCGCCAGCCTCATTCGTTTCTCCACTTGATCGAACAGCCGATGCCCGGTATCTGCTGCGCCGGGCCCCGTCCGCTCAGCGCCACCAGCTTCATCGCCTCGAACAGGTCACGCCGCACATTTTCGGGCGCCGCCGTCTTGCGCGACTCGTCGAGCCGGCCGCGGTACTGCAACTCCAGATCGGCGTTGTAGCCAAAGAAATCCGGCGTGCACACGGCGCCATAGGCTTTCGCCACCTGCTGCGACTGGTCCAGCACATAGGGAAAGGGAAACTGCAGTTCGCGCGCCATCCGCTCCATGTTCTGCCACGAGTCCTCCGGGTAGTCTGTCGGGTCGTTGCTCATGATCGCAATACTGCCGATGCCCAGGGTGGCCAGTTCCCTCGTATCGCGCACGATACGGTGGATCACCGCCTTGACATAGGGACAATGGTTGCAGATGAACATCACCAGCAAGCCGTTCGGACCGCGCGCGCTGGCCAGGCCATGGCGCTTGCCATCGACGCCCGGCAGGTCGAAATCGATGGCCGGACGGCCGAAGTCGCAGATGGGTGGGGAAAGGCTGACCATGCGCTGCCTCCGAAATTTGGCGATAATGCAAACATGATACCGAGATTCTTCTGTCCTTTCCCGCTGCACCCGGGTGCCACAGTCGAGCTTGCCGCCGAGGCAAGCCACCACGCGCTGAAGGTCTTGAGAGTCGGCGCTGGCGACACGGCGATTCTGTTCGACGGACGCGGCGGACAGTGGCGAGCCACGCTCCACCCGGCCGGCAAGCTCTTGCGTGCGACCCTAGTCGAATTCGACGCCGCCGACTGCGAGGCGCCGCTGGCCCTGACGCTGGTGCAAGGCCTGCCCGCCAGCGACAAAATGGATTGGGTGGTGCAGAAAGCCGTCGAACTGGGCGTCAGAAGGATCCAGCCGGTGGCGGCGAAGCGCAGCGTCATCAGGCTTTCGGGCGAACGCGCGGCCCGCCGCGTCGAACACTGGCGCAACATCGCGATCGCCGCCTGCGAACAATCCGGGCGCAACCGCGTCCCGGAAGTCGCACCAATCCTTGATCTACCGCAATATCTCGGCATGGCAGCGCAGGAGAATGGGCTACGTTTCGTCTGCGCGCCGGAGGCCGCCGGGTCTCTGCGCGACCTGACACCGCCCGTCGTGCCGGTCAGCCTGCTGGTCGGCCCGGAAGGCGGCTTCGATGAAGGCGAACTGTTGGCGGCGCGCGCCGCCGGCTTCCATGCCATCGGGCTGGGGCCGCGCGTGTTGCGCACCGAAACTGCCGGGCTCGGCGCCGTGGCGGCAATGATGGCACTTTGGGGAGATTGGTAATGTTCGAATCTGCGGAAATCGGTCACAAGATCGACAAGGACACCTACAAGAAGGCGGTTCCGGAATTGCGAGCCGCCCTGCTCGACGCACAGTTCGACTTGAAGGAAAACGGCAAGATCCCGGTCATCGTGCTGGTCAGCGGCCAGGACGGCGCCGGCAAGGGGGAAACCATCAACATCCTCTACGAGTGGATGGACCCGCGCTACATCTCGACGCTGGCCTTCTCGGCGCCGAGCGACGAGGAGCGCACGCGGCCCTTCATGTGGCGCTACTGGCGCGCGCTGCCGCCCAAGGGGCGGGTCGGCGTGTTCGCCGGTTCCTGGTATTCGAGCCCGATCCACGACCGCCTCGACGGCGGCATGAGCAAGGCGGCGATGGACGCGCGCATCGACCAGATCAACCGTTTCGAAGCCATGCTGGTCAATGAAGGCGCGCTGGTGCTGAAGTTCTGGTTCCACCTGACCAAGGACGGCCAGAAGCGTCGCCTGAAAGCACTGGAAAAGGACCCGAAGACGGCCTGGCGAGTCACCAAGTGGAACT
>JBAZOF010000118.1:0-8290 GCA_041648855.1 Sulfuritalea sp.
AATTTCGACTGGGGCAACCAGGTCTGGGAATGGACGGCCAGCGCATTCGCACCCTATCCGGGCTTCAGCCCCGATCCCTACGCCGAATATGCGGAGCCGTTTTTCCACACCCACCGCAGCGTGCGCGGCGCTTCCTTCGCAACCCGTCAGCGCATGCACAATCCCCGCTACCGCAACTACTACGAAGCACATCGCGCCGACATATTCGTCGGATTCCGCAGTTGTCCGGCCGGCTAGGTTTTCAAATGCGCTGCAGTACGAACAGGGCCACAAACCCGCTGGCGATAGTCAGCAGCGTATTGCGCCAGACGGAAGCGACAAGGATGGCAATCAGCCCGGCCCACAGCCGGTGATTGCCGCCGCCGAGAATGATCTCGCCCTGCACCAGCAACAGCTCGGGCGCCACGATCGCGGTCAGCGCGGCAATCGGCACGAAGGGCAGCAGCCGCCTGAACCATGACGGCGGCTGATAGTGTCCTTCCGCGGCAATGAAGGAATAGCGGATGCCGAAGGTGATCGCGCCGCATGCCAGCATCAGCCACCAGAGAGTCATTTCGCCTTCCTTGTCAGTGCAGCGCCGACGACCAGGCCAGCCAGCGCGGCCAGGAACAGGCCGACCTTGTAAGGCAGCGCGGCAAGAGCCACGGCCATGCCGCCCGCCGTCACCGCCGCCGCAAACAGCGCGCGACTGTCGATCATCGGCACCACGATGGCGATGAAAGTCAGCGGCAGCGCGAAATCCAGCCCGAGATTCGAGGGCAGTTGGGTGCCGATCAGCACCCCTGCAAGCGTCGCCAGTTGCCAGCCGGCCCACAAACCGAAACCGGAACCGAACAGGATCCAGTGCGCCTGCGCAGCCTGTGACGAATTCGGCTTGAGGGCAATCAGATGCGGGATCGCTGCCGCATAGGCCTCGTCGGTCAGCAGGTAGGCCAGCAGGATCTTCCAGCGCCGCGGCAGGTGTGCCAGGATCGGCGCGACCGAGGCGCTGTAGAGTGCATGGCGCAGATTCACCAGGCCCACCGCGCCCGCGGTGAGCAACAGCGGCGCGCCGGCGCCGACCAGTTGCGCCAGCAGGAACTGTGCGGACCCGGCGAAGACGATCGATGACATCGCCATTGCCGCGAGGGCCGGGATGCCGCTTTGCAGCGCCACCACGCCGTAGATCACCCCGAACGGCGCCACGCCAAGCAGCAGCGGCATGACCGAGCGCAGGCCGAGGGAAAACGCTTCGGCGGACCTCATTTGCGCGCCGGCAGATTGACCAGGACGATGCCGCCCACCACCATCGCGGCGGCGATGAAAAAATGCAGGCTGGGCTGGTCGTGCATCAGCAGCATGCCGAACCAGACCCCGAACAGCGGCGTCAGGAAGGAGAACACCAGCAGCCGGCCCGCAAGATAGCGCGTCAGCAGCCAGAACCACGCCAGATAGCTGATGAAAGCGACAATCACGACCTGGTAGGCCATGGCCCACAAAGTCGGCGCCGACAGCACGCCGATGCCGCGCTCGCCGACCAGCCAGGAGAGCGGAAACATCACGGCGGCCGACACCACCAGCTGGTAGAGCAGGACCTTGGTCGCCGTCACCTGCGCCAGCTTGGTGGCGCGAATCAGCACCGTCGTCGCCGCCCAGAACAGCGCGGCGAGCACGCCAAAGGCGTCGCCGAGCAGGCTGCCGCCGGACGCCTTGTCGCTAAAGGCCAGCACCAGCCCGGCGAATGCCAGCAGCACGCCTGCCGCTTGGCGCCATCCCATGCGTTCGCCGGGAACGAAGAAATGCAGGCCGAGTACCGTGAAGCAGGGCGCGGTATAGAGGAATACCACCATGCGCGACACGGTCGTGCGCTCGACGCCGACGAAAATGAAGACGAATTCGAGCCCGAACAGCAGGCCGGCAAGCAAGCCGGGGCGCAGCGACTGATCCGCAGCGAACAAGGCAATGCCGCGCCAGCGCGCCCACACATAGACCAGCACCGCGCCGAGGCCGGAGCGCAGGCCTGCCTGCAGTATCGGACTGATCTCCGCCACGGCGAGCTTCATCGCCACCTGCTGGAAGCCCCAGATGGCACACAGCAGAACCATCAGGCCGAAAGCGGCGGGGCCGGGGGCGATGCGGGTATTCACGCGGCGGCCGGAATCAGCGGCGGCAGGTGATGACGCCGCCGTGCATCGTTGCAGGCCTCGTCGCCGCGGCCGACGGCGGCGAGCGGCGCAAACTCGCGGCAGGCGCTGGGGCGAAACTCGTGGATCGCGCAGGAAACCGCCTCGCCGATGCGTCCGCGCAAGGCCACGCAACGCGACGGCGAATTCGCCGTGCCGCGCATGCAAACCAATTGGGAACTCACCGGCTCGACCAGGCCGGCGGGCACCCGGCCGCCCGGCATGTCGTCAACTTCTTCGCTGTGGAAGGAAACGCGGTAGGTAGCGCAGCATGCGCCGCAACTCTGGCAGTGATTCACGGCAGATCACAACAGGAACTGTCCCAGCCACCAGGCCACGGCCGCAATCAGCGCGCTGGCTGGAATGGTCAGGACCCAGGCCCAGACGATGCTGCCGGCCACACCCCAGCGCACATTGCTGGGGCCCTTCGAGGTGCCGACGCCGACAATGGCGCCGGTGATCGTATGCGTGGTGGACACCGGGATGCCCAGCATGGTGGCCATGAACAGGGTGATCGCGCCGCCGGTTTCGGCGCAGAAGCCGCCTACCGGGCGCAGCTTGGTGATGCGCTGCCCCATGGTCTTGACGATGCGCCAGCCGCCGAACATCGTGCCGAGGCCCATCGCCGTGTAGCAGGAGATCACCACCCACATCGGCACCATTTCGCCGGTCTTCAATGTGCCGGCAGCGAGCAGCAACATCCAGATGATGCCGATGGTTTTCTGTGCATCGTTGCCGCCGTGGCCGAGGCTGTAGGCAGCCGCCGACACCAGTTGCAGGCGACGGAAACTCTTGTCCACCTTGCGGGGCGTACTTCGGTTGCACACCCAGGACACCGCGACCATCAGCGTGCCGCCGAGGATGAAGCCGAGCAGCGGCGCGACCAGGATGAAGGCCACCACCTTGCCGATCCCGGCCCAGACCAGGGAACCGGTGCCGGCCTTGGCCATCGCGGCGCCGGCCAGCCCGCCTATCAGGGCATGGGACGAGCTCGACGGAATGCCGTAGTACCAGGTGATGATGTTCCAGGCGATGGCGCCGATCAGGGCGCCGAACACGACATAATGGTCGACGATGGCCGGATCGATGGTGCCCTTGCCGATGGTGCTGGCCACCTTGAGCTGGAATACCGCGATGGCCACGACGTTGAAGAAAGCCGCCCAGGCCACCGCGTGCTGCGGCTTCAATACGCCTGTCGAAACAATGGTGGCAATGGAGTTCGCCGCATCGTGAAAGCCGTTCATGAAATCGAAGGCGAGCGCCAGCAGCACCAGCACCACGATCACCGTCAGACTCATCTCGACCGCTTGCATGACGGTGACTCAGGAATTCTCGAGGATGATGCCCTCGATGATGTTGGCAACGTCCTCGGCTCTATCGGTCACCGACTCCAGCAACTCGTAAATGCCCTTCATCTTGATCAGCTGGCGCACGTCCGCCTCTTCGCGAAACAGCTTGGTGATGCCGGTGCGCATGGCGCGGTCGGCATCCGACTCGAGCTGGTCGATCTCGCGGCACAGCTTGAGCATGGCCGGCGCATTGTCCATCTTGTTGAGCAGGATGACGGCAGACTTCACGCGCTCGCAGCTCGAAGCGACGATATCCGAGAGCTGCCTGGCCTCGGGTGTCAGCTGGCGTATGTCGTAGAGATACATCGCCTCGGCAAAATCCTGGATCAGGTCGAGGATGTCGTCCATGCGCATGATCAACTGGTGAATCTCGTCGCGATCGAGCGGCGTGTTGAACGAGGTATGCAGCAGCGCGATGGTTTCGTGGGTAATCTTGTCGGCGGTGGTCTCGATCTCGTCGATGGCCTGTACATGCTGCGCCAGCACGTCGGGGCCTTTTCCCAGATCATCGACCAATGCCACCAGTTGTCGACCGCCCTTGACGATCAAGTCAGCGTGGGCATTGAACAAATCGAAGAACTTGGCCTCTTTGGGCATCAATTTGGAGAACATCAAACACCACCGCTGGCAAAAAGACCGGCGGATTTTAGCAGCTTCTGGCGGCCGGTCCCGCTTCCGGCCAACTGGTAGAATTCCATTTCGCCGCTTCTGCCGGCTCATTTTTTCGGCCTCATCCTCCCATGAAACGCAACCGCCTTCCGCGCCGCGCCCGCCAGACGCCGGACTCCGAACTTCTGACGCGCCTGGCCACACGGCTGAGCCAGTCATCGAACCGGATCGAGGATGCCTTCTGGGAGGCCCGGCTTGCGGCCCACATCGACCGCCTGCTGGCCGACAACGCGGAAGAAACCCTGATCGCCGTGCTCGACCAGTTGTACAACGGCGGCTCGCGCGCCTACGACGAGCTGGCCGACATGATCGAGTCCTGCGCCGAAACGCGCCGCGCCGAGGCAGGCAGCGGCATGGATGCCCTGATGATCGCCGTGCCGCTGCTGGCCTGGTCGCGCTTCCAGATTCCGTCGGGCAGCATCCCCCAGGCGCAAATGGATGCCGTGCGGGTTCATCTGCAGGCCCATGTCCTGGCCGCCGACGCCAGGCTCGGCCTCGCCGACATGCTCTACAGCCCCGACCAGTTGCCGCAAAACTACTTCGATACCGCGCAATTGGCCGAAAGGCTGGCCAAAGCCGCCGTCCATGGCCGCAACCTGACGATCGACCCGACGCAACTGTCCGAGACCATGAGTTTCCTGTCGGACACCCGCTACCTGCTGGGTGTCGTCGCCGCGCCGCGCGGCGCGCCTCTGTTCCGCTGGCAGGAAGATGATGGCGATCCCGCCGAATCCTTCCGCCAGTGGGCGCTGCAGGGCGGCGATGCGCTGCGCCCGCTGCTGCCGGCCTGCGCCGTCGAGTTCCTGCCGGTGCTTGCCTACCACGCCGCCGTGCGCGACGCCGACCGCGCCTCGCGACCCTGGTCGCTGCGCGCGGCCGTGGCCTTCCTGCAGACCGTGCTGAATCTGCCGGCCGCCGAACTGCGCGCCGTGGTGGCCCCCTTCCACGACCGCCAGTTGGAGGAATACCGCATCGGCTTCACCCAGCGCGGCAGCAGCGACGTGGTGCATGGCGTGGTCTGGCCGCTGCTCGAGCACGAAGATGAAAACCACGATACCCCGGCTCAGATCGAAGCGGCGCTGCGCGAAGCCGGGGTCGCCACGGTGCTGATCCTCGACCAGCGCTTCCCGCTGGAGTTCTGCGACGACTGCGGCGCCCCGCTGTATCCGAATCCCGAAGGCGAACCGGTGCACGCCGAACTGCCCGAAGATCAGGCAGAAGCCACTCCCCGGCATCTGCACTGAGAAAGCTCGAAACTCGGCGCTGGCGACACGCCGATTATTGAAACCGGTAAGGCCTCGCCTCGAAACCCGGATCGCGGCCCGCCGCCAGATCGGCCAGCAGCCGTGCCGAACCGCAGGACAAAGTCCAGCCCAGCGTACCGTGACCGGTGTTGAGCCACAAGCCGGCCAAGCCGGCAGCGGCCATGTCGCCGATCAGCGGCACATTGCCCGGGGTGGCAGGCCGCAACCCCGCCCAGTAATCGACTTGCCTCACCGCCGCGAGCGCCGGAAAAATCTCGCGAGTGCGATTCAACAATGCCGCGCAACGGGCCGCGTTGAGCGAGGTGTCGTAGCCGTTGAATTCCGCCGTACCGGCCACGCGCAGGGTCTGGCCAAGGCGTGAAATCACGATCTTGTGGCCGTCGTCGGTGAGGCTCACCGATGGCGCCGCCACGCCTGCGGGCAGCGTCAGCGTTGCCGAATAGCCCTTGGCCGGGTACACCGGCAGGCGCACGCCGAGCGGGCGCAGCAGCAGCGGCGAGTAGCTGCCCAGCGCGAGGACCGTCATGTCGGCGCTGAGGGTTTCTCCCGAAGCCAGACGCGCACCGGCGAAGCGGTCGCCTTCTCGCCGCAGGGCCGTCACGGTTTCGCCGTAGCGGAAACGCACGCCGCGCGCCGCGGCATGCTGCGCCAGGGCCTCGGTGAATCGTCGCGCATCGCCTGATTCATCCCCGGCGGTATAGGTGCCGCCCACCACCGGGACCCGCGAGCCGGCCAATGCCGGCTCGATCGCTAGGCACTCCGCCGCCGTCTTCGGCACCCGGTCGCAACCGAATTCGCGCATCAGCGCCGCCTGCGGCAGTGCATGCTCGAATTCACCGGGATCGGTATAGAAATGCAGAATGCCGCGCTCGAGATGATCGTATTCGAGCGCCAGTTCGCGTCGCAGGGATTGCAGGGCGGTTCGGCTGGCCAAGCCCAGACGCACGATGGCGCCGACATTGGCCCGCGCCCTCGCCGCCGTGCATTCGCGCAGGAAACGCAGGCCCCAGGCCCATTGCGCCGGATCGGCGCGCAGGCGCCACAGCAGCGGAGCATCTTCGCGCCCCATCCATTTCAGCGCCTTGAACGGAGCCTGCGGATTGGCCCAAGGCTCGGCATGGCTGACCGATATCTGGCCGCCATTGGCGAAACTGGTCTCCTGCGCCGGCAGCGGCTGGCGCTCGATCACCGTGACTTCGTGGCCATCCGCCGCCAGGTACCAGGCGCTCGTCACGCCGACCACGCCGGCACCAAGCACGGTCACGCGCATCGCGTCGTCCTGAACCTTTTTGTGCAACCGTTGATCTCAATCGCCATGGGCAGGATTATAGTCAGCGCCCCGGAGAGGACTCATGAGCAATAAACCGAAGATCAGCAAGACCGAAGCCGAATGGCGTGCGCAGCTCACGCCCATGCAATACCATGTCGCCCGCGAAAAAGGCACCGAACGCGCTTTCAGCGGCGAATACTGGGACTGCAAG
Source organism: Sulfuritalea sp. (assembly GCA_041648855.1). Lineage (GTDB taxonomy): Bacteria > Pseudomonadota > Gammaproteobacteria > Burkholderiales > Rhodocyclaceae > Sulfuritalea. Next base: position 6,927 of record JBAZOF010000118.1, read on the forward strand.
GATCCCGGCACCTATCGCTGCATCGGCTGCGGCGAACCCCTGTTCGAGTCGGCCGCGAAGTTCGACTCCGGCTGCGGCTGGCCCAGCTTCACTGCGCCCGTCGATGCGCAAGGCATCACGGAGATCGACGACACCAGCCTGTTCATGCGCCGCACCGAGGTCGTTTGCAGCAACTGCGGCGCCCATCTGGGCCACGTCTTTCCCGATGGACCGGCGCCCACCGGCTTGCGCTACTGCATAAATTCAGCTTCGCTGAATTTAGCTGTTGAAGAGCCATCCCCCCATCCCTGCCCCACGGAAGGCTTTGCACAGCCTTCCGGCTCCGGCGGCACGGAGCAGTGCTCCGCGCAACCCCACCTTCGCCCCAAGGAAGGGGGCAACTGATTTGCTCGCTGCGCTCGAATAGCTCCACGCTTCCGCCCCTTATAATCCTGCCCATGAAATTCCTATTCGACCTGTTCCCGATCATCCTGTTCTTCGCGGCTTTCAAGGCGTTCGACATCTACATCGCAACCGGCGTGGTAATCGCTGCCACGGCGGCGCAGATCGGCTGGGTCTGGCATCGCCACGGCAAGGTGGACACCATGCTCTGGATCAGCCTCGCCCTGGTGGTGGTTTTTGGCGGCGCGACCCTGATCTTGCACGACGAAACCTTCATCAAGTGGAAGCCGACCGTTCTCTACTGGCTGTTCGCGACAACCCTGTTCGGCTCCGCGCAATTCTTCGGCAAGAACCTGATTCGCGCCATGCTCGAAAAAGAAGTGCAACTGCCAGACTCGCTCTGGAGCCAGCTCAATCTGGCCTGGGTCGGCTTTTTCGCCGTCATGGGTGTGGCCAACCTGTGGGTTGCGTTCAACTTCAGCACCGACATCTGGGTCAGTTTCAAGCTCTTCGGCGGTATGGGGCTGATGATCGCCTTCATCATCATCCAGGGCATCGTGCTCGCCAAATACATTCCGGAGGAGAAGGAAGCCTCCCCCCAGGCGAACGCACCAGCGGAGAAACCATAATGCTCTATGCCATCGTCGGCGAGGACGTCCCAGACAGCCTTGAGAATCGCCTCGCCAGCCGCCCCGCCCACCTTGCCCGCCTGATCGAGCTGGAAGCCGCCGGACGCATGGTTCTGGGCGGCCCCCTGCCCGCGATCGACAGTCCCGATCCCGGACCTGCCGGCTTTGCCGGAAGCCTGATCGTCGCCGAGTTCGACTCGCTGGCCGCGGCGCAGACCTGGGCCGATGCCGACCCTTATGTCGCGGCCGGGGTGTATGCCCGCGTCACGGTGCGCCCCTTCAAGCAGGTATTCCCCCGGTCATGAACGTAATCGATGCCATGCGGGACAGGCTGGCCACCCTCCACCCGGTCAC
>JBAZOF010000119.1:0-8257 GCA_041648855.1 Sulfuritalea sp.
CACGCCCTTGGGATTGCCGGTCGAGCCGGAGGTGTATTGCAGAAAGGCAATCTCGCCGGATTGGCCATGATGGTCCTCGACCGGCGCCGCCGACTTTCCCGCTTCGCGCAATTCATCCGGCGTCGTCACCTCGCGCAGGCTCGGTACCAGCCCGGAGAGAATGCGCGCCACCAATCGCGCCGCATCGAAGCTGATCAGCGCCGCGGCTTCGCAATTCTGCAGGATGCCGGCCTGGCGGCGCAGATGGTCTTCGATCTGACCGGGCCGCGTCGGCGGGTAGATCGGCACCGGCACCGCGCCGGCCAGCAGGATGCCGTAGAAGCTGTGGAAGAATTCCAGCCCCGTCGGCAGCATCAGGGCCACGCACTGGCCGGGAACAATACCAATTTGACGCAGACCGCCGGCCACCTGCCGCGCCGTTGCCAGCAGCTGCCCGTAGTCGAGCGTCTCGGTTTCGGTCGCACTGCGCTGAAACAGCACATGCGGCCGCTGCGGATGGCGGCGGGCATGCCATTGCAATACCTCCACCAGCGTCGCGGCACTATCCGGTCTGCCTTCCTCGACAGGCTCCGGCGCCAGCCAGGGCGCCGCGGGGCCGACATCTTCCGCCACCGGCGCACCTGCCGCGACAGCCATGAGCAAGTCACGCGGGGTTTCGGCCGAGCCCAGCACCTCGTCGCTCAAGCGAACGCCGAAGGCCTGCTCGATGCGCGCCAGCAGTTCCACCCGCGCCAGGCTGTCCAGCCCAAGATCGCGCTCCAGCGAGCTGTCCAGCGCAGCCTTCGAGCGCCCGGCAGGGCGCACTTCGGCCACCAGCCGATCGACGATGGACAGCAGTTGTGCGGCCTGATCGAACGCGGGAACCGGCTCCATGGGGTCAGCAGTTCAGCCGACGCCGTACCGCCAGCGCCGACTTTGACAGGCGTTCAACAGCCTTTCCACTCCGGCTTGCGCTTCTGCATGAAGGCATCGATGCCTTCGGCCGCATCGGCCGCCATCATGTTGCAGGCCATGGTCTCGACCGCCAGTTGGTAGGCGCCATCGAGCCCCATTTCGAGCTGCTTGTAGAACATCTGCTTGCCCATGCCGACCGCGACAGCCGACTTGGCGCAGATCGAATCGGTGAGCTTTTTCACTTCGGCGTCCAACTGCTCCAGGGGAACCACGCGATTGACCAAGCCGCGGCGCTGCGCTTCGGCGGCATCGATGAAATCGCCGGTGAGCAGCATTTCCATCGCCTCCTTGCGGCCCATGGCGCGACCCAGCGCGACCGATGGGGTGGAGCAGAAGAGGCCGACGTTGATGCCGGAGACGGCGAACCGCGCGCCCTCGGCCGCCACCGCCAGATCGCACATGGCGACCAGCTGGCAGCCGGCAGCCGTGGCAATGCCGTGAATGCGCGCGATTACCGGCTGCGGCATTTCGACGATGGTCATCATGAGCTTGCCGCAAGCTTTGAACAGCTTCTGCATGTAGGCCTTGCTGTGATTGGCGCGCATCTGCTTCAGATCGTGGCCGGAGCAAAAGGCCTTGCCGGCGCCGGCGATGACCACGGCGCGCACCGAAGTGTCAGCGGCAATGGCATTCAGCGCCGCCTGCAGCTCGGCCAGCAACTCCTCCGAGAGCGAGTTGAACTGCGCCGGACGGTTGAGCGTCAGGGTCGCGACGCCATCCCTGTCTTCGCGCAACAGGATGGGCAATGTGGTTTCGGGTGCGTTCATGGTGCTGTCTCCTTGCGGTGTTCGATGGGCTCATTTTGCCGCAGAGCGGCCCTGCAACACCAGCGTGCGATTTCCCCTGCCCCACAGCGGCAAATCGCCAACGGCGAGCCAGGGCTCGACGAAGCGGCGATAGTCGGGCGCCAGCACCAGGCCCGACTGGCCGCTGGAATGCATCACGCTGGAGTTCGCCGCGTCGCCGAGATCGTAGATCGCGCGCAGGCTGGCGGCGTGCTCGTTGAGATAGGGCTCGTCGCCCTTCAAATGATAACGGGCGACGTTGACCGTGTAGTTGTCGCCGCCGGTCGCCGCGCGCAATTCGAACCAGGGCGCGATTTGCGGCACTTTCGAGAACGGCCGATGCTCCGAACGGGCCTGGTGCAGCGTCCCCCACTGCCAGCGTGCGATGTCCGCGCCCAGCTTCTGCTGCAGCTCGCCGAGCGCGCGATCCAGCGAACGGCTGACCAGTTGCTCGCAGGTTTCGACGGCCGGCGTGGCCTTGTCGTCGCACCACCAGGCGTCGTTTCTTTCGAGGACGCCCTCGAGTCCGGCGCGAAAATCGCTGCGGCCGACTTGCCGCAGGTAGGCTTCATCGCCGCCCATTTCATCGGCGAACACGGCTCTCGTCATTTCCCGCGCCCAGGCGGCGAAGATCAGCGGTGCCGCCTCGCCGGGGCGGATTTCGCCCTCGAAGGCCGCGAGCTTCTGCATCGCCGCGGCGCCCAGCGCATGCGTCGGCGTGGCCTTGCGCAGGTGGGGCAGCAGGCGCCGGACGGCGAGCGACAGGACGTCCGCCTGGATCCGGCGCAAGCTTTCCTTGTCATGCCTGGGCCGCGCCGCGAGCAAGGCCTCGATGCGCTGCTGGCGATAGGGCAACGCCCATTCGCTGGTGATGTAATCCGGATAGTCGGCGCTGGTGATGCGGTGATTGGCGGTGGCGATCCAGCCGCGCGCCGGGTCGATCTCGCGCGGCGTCTTGCCGGCAGCGACAAAGCCGCTCCAGTCGTAGCGCTTCTCCCAGCCGGGCGCCGGCGCGACTCCATGCAGGTCGTTGTCGGCACGGCGCAGCGGCACGCGGCCGGCGGCGACGAAGCCGATGCCGCCGTCAACATCGGCCACCACCATGTTCTGCATCGGCGCCACATGCTTTTCTACCGCCGCGATGAATTCCGCCACCGATCCGGCGCGATTGACCGCCAGCCCCGCCTCGATGCCGCCGGCATCGGCGTCCAGCGCCGTCCAGCGCAAGGCCAGCGCATACGCCGGACCGGGTGCGGCGCCGGTCAGGCCGGCGACGACGGCAGCCGCGGAGTCGGAAATCACCGGCCCGTGGCGGGTGGCGCGTACCGTCAGCTTGACGTCGGCCTGGCCCTTGACGCGTATTGTTTCGTCGAAGGATTGAAATGCCGCCCAGCCGTCCGGCGTGCGATAACGGGAGGCATCGTCCGCCTTGATCTGCTCCAGATAGACGTCCTGCACATCCGGGTTGGTATTGGTGGCGCCCCAGGCAATGCGTTCGTTCTGTCCCAGCACGACGAAGGGAAATCCGGGCATGGTCGCCCCGGCCACCTTGAAGCCCGGTGCTTCGAGGCGTGCGACATACCAGAGCGCCGGCGCCGTCAGCTTGAGGTGCGGGTCGTTGGCCAGCAGCGGCTTGCCCGATACGGTATGCGAGCCGGCGACCACCCAGTTGTTCGAGCCGACGCCCTCGATGCCGGATTCCGGCGCATCGAGCAGCGCCCGCTGGCCGAGGTCGCCGCTCAGCTTCAACTCGCGATACAGCGTAGCGTAATCACGCACCGCCAGCGGCTTCTCGCCCGGATAGGGCGGCAGCAACTCGTTGACGCGCGCGACCGGCATCGTCCTGGCCAGGCGCATCCGCAGCAACTCGTTGGTCCAGTTGGCGCCCAGATCCCAGGCCATCATGATGCCCCAGGCCAGTGTGTCTTCCGGCGTCCATGGTTCGGGCTGCAGGCCGAGAATCACGAACTCGGGCGGCCGCGCGCGCAGGTGGCCGGCGATGAAGGCGTTGATGCCCGCGGTGTAGGCCAGCACCGCGGCACGCGCGTCACCTTGGATCTGCTGCCATTGCGCCGCTGCGGCGCGGCGTACGCCGAGCGCACGGAGGAACTTGTCGTTGTCCAGAGCGCCTGGGCCGAAGGCTTCCGAAAGCCGCCCGGCGCCGATGCGGCGGTGGTTGTCGAGCTGCCACAGGCGGTCCTGCGCATGAACGAAGCCGAGTCCGAACAGAACTGCATCGCGGCTCGCGCCGCGCACCGTCGGAATCCCGGCCGCGTCGCGTTCGATGCTGACTTCGCCGGCCAGCCCGACAACCTCGAGCCGGCCCTCGGTCGCCGGCATCACCCGCTGCCACCAGACCACCACGGCACCGGCGACGGCGACCAGCAATATCAGCAGCGCCGCGGCGATGCGTGGCATCCAGACCATGGTTTTCCCCTACTCGAAGGACAGCGTCGACTTGGCCTTCTGGCGCAGCACGAACTTCTGGATCTTGCCGGTCGAAGTCTTCGGCAAGGCTTCGAAGATGAAATGCTTGGGCACCTTGAAGCGCGCCATGCGCTGCCGGCAGAACTCGGTCAGTTCCTCGGCCGTCACGTCGGCACCCTCGCGCAGCTCGATGAAGGCGCAAGGCACTTCGCCCCATTTCGAATCAGGGGTCGCCACCACCGCCGCACCCATCACCGCCGGATGGCGATACAGCGTGTCCTCGACCTCGATCGAGGAAATGTTCTCGCCGCCGGAAATGATGACGTCCTTGCTGCGGTCCTTGATCTTGATGTAGCCGTCGGGCTGCATCACGGCCAGGTCGCCGGTGTGGTACCAGCCGCCATGAAACGCCTCGGCGGTCGCCGTCGGATTCTTCAGGTAGCCCTTCATCACGATGTTGCCGCGGAACATGATCTCGCCCATGGTCTGGTCGTCCCAGGGCACCGGCTGCATGGTTTCCGGGTCCATCACCGTGACACCCTCCTGGCAGTGGTAGCGCACGCCCTGACGGCCGTTGAGGCGCACCTGCTCGTCCAGCGGCAGGTCCAGCCAGTCCTCGTGCTTGGCGCAGACGGCGGCCGGACCGTAGGTCTCGGTCAGGCCATAGACGTGGGTGATGTTGAAGCCGATCTGGCCCATGCCTTCGATCACCGCGGCCGGCGGCGGGGCTGCGGCCACCAGCGCCGACACCTTGTGGTCGATGCCCTCGCGCCACGCGGCCGGGGCGCTGATCAGCATCGAATGCACGATCGGCGCGCCGCAGTAATGGCTGACCTTGTGCTCGCGGATGGCATCGAGGATCAGCTTCGGGTCGACGCGGCGCAGGCAGACATTGGTGCCGGAATTGGCCGCCACGGTCCACGGAAAGCACCAGCCGTTGCAGTGGAACATCGGCAGCGTCCACAGATACACCGATTGCGGCGGCATGCCCCAGGAGACGATGTTGGACAGCGCGTTGAGATAGGCGCCGCGATGGTGGTAGACCACGCCCTTGGGGTTGCCGGTGGTGCCCGAGGTGTAGTTCAGCGAAATCGCCTCCCACTCGTCCGCCGGTGTCTTCCAGGCGTAGTCGGGATTGCCATTGGCCAGAAAGCTCTCGAAGTCGATGCTGCCGACGCGCTCCCCGGGGCCGGTGTACTCGGGGTCATCGACATCGACGACAAGGATCTTGCGGCCCAGTTCCGCCAGGGCTTTCTTCACCATCGGAGAATACTCGCGGTCGGCGATCAGCACCTTGGCTTCGCCGTGGTTGAGCATGAAGGCGATCGACTCGGCATCGAGGCGCGTGTTCAGCGTATTGAGTACCGCGCCGCACATCGGCACGCCGAAGTGGCATTCGAACATCTCAGGCGTGTTGTTGAGCATCGCCGCCACCGTGTCGCCAGCGCCGACTCCTTGCGCCGCCAGCGCCGACGCCAGGCGCCGGCTGCGCTCGTATTCCTGTCCCCAGGTGTAGCGGCGACTGCCGTGGATCGTCGCGACGCGCTCGGGATAGATGTAAGCCGAACGCTCGATGAAGGTGAGCGGCGTCAGCGGTACGTAGTTGGCCGGATTCTTGTCCAGTCCGGTGGCGTAAGGATTGCTCATGAAACTCCCCTCCAAATGTGCGTCATTGATTGCGGCAGCGTTCAACAATAGCAGGCTTCTCGCGGACAATTTGGTCAAGCCAGGCCCCGAGATCGTCGCCCAGCGCCTGCACCGCGTCGCGCGTCGCTGCAACGCCCCCGCGCGCATCGGCGGTCGGCGCCGGCTTGTGGATCAGGAAGGCCCTTCTGGAAAGTATTTCCGCGCCCCGCGAGGGAGTCAGCAGCGCACGCGCTTCAAGCACCAACAGGCTCCTTTTCGGATCGTCGAAGCGCTGTTCCAGTTCCTCCAGAGTGACTTGCAGACGGCAGCCGGCGCCGTTGAAATCGGGCTGACCGAAGACGATGCGGCGTTTCAGGAAGGCTTCGAGCAACTCCGCTGGAGGTGCGGCCCAGCGACTTTCCACATAGCTCTGACGGCGCAGGGGCTCGGCATAGGCGAGACGGAAATGCATGGCCGGCCCAACGAGCCACGAAGCGGCCTGCACATCGACGGCGGCAATCGGCAGGCGCGACACGGGGCCGCTGCCAGCCAGACTTCCGAGGTCATAGCGAGCCGCCTCGGTGGTCCGCACATTGCCGCCGCACGCGGCCAACAGCATGCCCGCCAGAATTGCGATTGGCCACTTGCTCATCGTTCTCCTCCCTGTTTGATCGGTGCAGTGAAGCCGGCTTCACCGGGACCGGGCACGGCTGCCCCGCGGCCGAAAATCAACATCTGCGGATTGCTTTCAAGCCCGTCGAGAACACGCGACAGCTGACGCGAATTGGTCGCCAGTTCGCGCATCAACGCATTCGCTCGCGGCAGCATGCCCGTCGTCAGTTCATCACCCGCACTGCTCGTCAGTTGGTCGAAGCGGCGCGACAGGACGCCCATCGACTTCACCAGTTCGCGCATTTCGGCGGTCAGCGGCGCGCTCTCGCCCGCGGTCTTTTCGACATGCGCCAGGATCTGCCGCAAGTTGCGCAGGTTGCTCTCGGAAAGCGCTTCGCGTACCGACGCCAGGATGACGGGCATCTCGCGCAAGCCATCGGATGCCGCAGCCACGTTCTCCAGGGTGCGCGAAAGATTGTTCACGTTCTTCTCGTCCAGCAGCTTGGCCAGGCGCAGGGAGGCCGCGCTGATCTGATCGACGATGACGCCCGCCTTGTCGCCCAGCGTGTCGAGCAGCGTCGGCCGCAGCGCAATACGCGGCGGCTCGCCATTCGTCCCCACCAGGGGCTCGCTTGATGTGCCGTCGTCTTCGATCTGCACGTAGGCCAGGCCCGTCACGCCCTGGTAGCCGAGTTTGGCAGTGCTGCCCCGGGTCAGCTTGAAGCGGTTGTCGACCGTGATGCGCACCAGGATCACGCGCGGATCGGCTTCGTCGGGCCCGATGGCTGCCACCTTGCCGGCGCGGATGCCGCGATAGCGCACCTGCGCCTGGGCGTTGAGCCCGGTCACGCTGCCCCGCGTTTCCAGGAGGTAGGTCGTGGTCGACTCGTCGCTCTGCCCCAGCCACCAGATGGCCACGGCTGCGGCAATCGCGAACAGGATCGTGAAAATGCCGGCGGCCAGTGCGTGGGATCGGTTTTCCATGGTTCGGCCTTAGAGTCTATTTCGATGGGAATCGTGCCCCGCGCCGGCTGGCGTTGGGATGCGATGCGAGGCGGAGGGAGTGCGGCATGGTTCCTCCATGCAAGCGACCGACAACGTGGCAGCGCGCCCAACGCCAGCCGGCCCTTCGGGTTGAAACCAGGATCGGCGTCTGCGGCGTTGCAGCGCTTGCCAATGGAGCAACCATTGGCCGCGCACTGCGCCTTGCATCCATCCGATCCTGGTCTCAACGCGGGGCATGATTCCCATCGAAATAGACTCTCAATGTTGCACGGCCACGAGCCCTGAATTCTGCAGGGCCCGCACGCTGCGCTCGGAAAGGAAGAAATTGCGGATGAAGGGATGGTCGATCTGAATGATTTCGTCCGTCGTGCCATAGGCGAGGATGTGCTGCTCGGCCAGCACGGCGATGCGCGTGGACAGTGCCGCCAGCGTATCGAGGTCGTGCGTGACCAGCATCACGGTGAGGCCGAGTTCTTCGCTCAGCATGCGGATCAGGCGCACGAAACTGTCGGAACGGTCCGGATCGAGCCCGGCGGTGGGCTCGTCGAGCAGCAGCAGCTCCGGTTCGAGCGCCAGCGCGCGCGCCAGTGCGACCCGTTTGACCATGCCGCCGGAAAGCTCGGCCGGCATCAGCTTCCCATGGTGCGGCAGCAGTTCGACCATGGACAGCTTGAGCATCACCAGATCGTGAATGGCCCCTTCGTCATAGCGCTTCAGCTCGCGCAAGGGGAACGCAATGTTGTCGAACACGTTGAAGGCCGAAAACAGCGCCCCATGCTGGAACAGCACGCCAAAGCGCTGCCGCAACGAGCGTTCGCGCGCCACCCCGCCGCCAAACAGGGGCTCGC
>JBAZOF010000120.1:0-8241 GCA_041648855.1 Sulfuritalea sp.
GCCGTGCCCTTGAGGCTCGCGCTGCCCACCGCGACCGTGTTGGCAAACGTCGTGGTGCCCGTCGCGGCATTGGTCTGTGTCAGCGCCCCGGCGATCGCGACCGGGCCGTTGAAATTGGTGGTGCCCGCGTTGGTAATCGTTACATCCGTCAGCCCCGTAGCGTCCGGCAGCGCACCTGCTCCATAAATGGCGGCCATGTTTATGGTGCCTGTACCGGCATTCAAGGTCAGGCTTTCGGCTGCCGCACCGTTCAGTCCTTCCGCGGTGCCGGCAAAATTTATCGCTCCGTCGAGTACCGTGACGGCTCTCGCACCAGAAACGAGTATGGTTCCTGCGCCACTGGTGTCGGCATCGCTGGTAAGGGTCAGAAACGAGGTTGCGCCTTGCTTGAGCGTAATGTTTGCATTCAGAAGGATCGAATTATTGGCAGTAAGCGTCAGCCCCTTGCTCGCCGTATTCCCGCTTGCGTTGATGTCATTGGAAACTGTAATGTTATTTGTCGCCTGGATCGTTACATCGCTACTGTCGAGCAGGGTGACGATCGTTCCAGGATCGATATTGCTCGGATTGGCGCCGTCGTTTTCGGTAAACGCATAGGTGTTTACGTTGGAATCGTTATTGTTGGTGCCAACGAGATCCTCGGTTCCGCCGGTGACGATGTCGACGTCGGTGGGATCGAGCAACAGCGTACCGATCCTGCCCTGTGGTGCCCTGGTATCCACCTTTCCGGCAAAGGCCAATTGTCCCTTGCCCGATACTTCTACATTCCCGCCATCGCCGCCCAGGACGCCGCCTTTCGCGGAAATTTCTCCGCGATACTCCGTCCTTCCGTCGGCCCAAACCACCACCTTGCCGCCATCGCCATTTTCGATCGCGTCCGCGCTGATCCTCGCTGTCGGTGCAACATAGGTGCGTTGCGCGTTCTGCACCTCCGGGTTCTTGCCTTGAAAGTCGCCGCCGACCAGCGCCGTGCCACCGCCGGTCTTCCCGGACGCATCCAGCGTGGCGCCATCGAGCACAGCAACGCGATTGCCAAGCACTTCGATGCGGCCACCCTGCCCGGCCTCATTGCGGGCCGAGATGCTTCCCGACACCAGCGTGTCCCCAGCCGCCTTGAATACGACGCGTCCCTGTTCATCCAGTACCGCGGCGTTCGCGCTGGCGATGCCGGAATGTCGAATGACGCCGGCATAGATGCCGATGCTGCGACCCACCAGCTGCCCGACATTGAGCGCCTGGTTTTCGGCCGCATTGATCTCGACCTGAATCTCGGGGCGCTGGATATCGACGAGATTTGCGCTCTTGCCGGCAGCGAGAATCACATCGCCATTCGGCGCCTGGATGACCCCGTGATTTTCGATATTCGGGGCGATGAGGGCCACCATGCCGCCGCTCGCCGTTCGGATCACCCCTTGATTGATGATGCTGCCGGCACCGGCCTGCCCCGCGAAGTTGAGTCGGCCGGCGAGGAAATCGGCATTGGACAGCCCCAAGGAAGACACCACCAGCCCGCCCACATCGATTTGCGCGTTTGGACCGAAAGCGATGCCATTCTGATTGATCAGAAAAACGCGACCATTCGATTGCAGAGCGCCGAAAATCTCGCTGGGAACGCCACTGGTGACGCGATTCATCACCTGGCTTGCGGCGTCGGGCTGGATGAAACGGGTGATCTCGCCCTGACCGATGGAGAACCCTTTCCAGTCGATCACCGTACCGTTCGTGTTGGTGACGGTGAGCGCATTGCCGCTGCTCTGGAATGCGGCACTGCCCGCGACCACGGTCGGATCGATCGGGTTGGCCAGCACCAGAGAGGAAAAACCGGCGGCGGCCAGCACCAGGGAAAGTCGTTTCAGGCGGAAGCCGGGATTCCGGGCCGCAGCCCCGGAACCGCCGGGCATCTGGAGGAGCCGACTTCGCGCACTTGCCATCGGGTCGAATTCAGAAGACATAGGACAAGGTTCCATGCAGACGCATGCCTCGTGAAGTATGCGAATTGTCGACTACTTTGGCGTAGTCGAGACGCATGGTAGTCTTTTTGCCGACGCCGGCCCGCACGCCAAAACCAGTGCTGGCGATGCCGGTCGAGTACACCTCCTGCGCGGTCGGATGCACGCGCTTGACCCATCCGAAGTCATAGAAACCCAAAACTCTGAGCCTGAGTCCATCGGACAGCCGCGGCCCGAGGTCCGGGGAATAGAGTTCAAGGCTGCCGCGATGCCCCTTGTCGTTCGAGTGTTCGCGCTCAAGGAAGCCGCGCACCGAGTCGGCGCCGCCGATGCCGAACATCTCGCCGGTCACCAGGCTTTGGCGGGTATGCTGGCCCGTCAGGTTGACGCGCGCCGTCCAGTCGCTGCCAAGTGCTTTTTGATAGTTGAAGCCGTAGCGCCATATCTGGTACTGGGAATTCGCACCGGGCCGAGCACCAATCCTCTGGAATTGCGTGTCGTTCGCGTCATTTCCACCCGGCAGGTTCTGGACCAGACTCACGTAGGCCGACAGTTCCGAGTCGGGCTTCTTCAGCGCGCTCTGCCAGGTGACGCTTAGCGGTTGCACCGTTACATCGGGTACCAGTTTGGCGGTGCCGCCGACGACGGTCACGTTGCTCTGATAAGCCCGCCAATCCCAGCCAAAGGAAAGTTTGTGCTCCCAATCACTTCGCTTGGGAATGATTTGCGTGTAACGCAGGCCCAGGATGATGCCGCTGCCGGCGATGTTGAAATTGCCGCCAACGGTATTGACCGTTCCGGAATTGACATTGGAATAGCCGAGAAACATGCCGAAGGTGCCGTTCATCGAATATACGGGAGCCTGATAGCCCAGACCGTAGATTCGGACCTGCCGCGCCCGCAAGGGCGAGGTGATCGCCTGAAAGCTGACGACATGGTCCCGATCGAAAAGGTTGGCGTGCTGCACCGCCGCCCCGAGACGAAAGGGTCCTGTCTGTTCGTTGCCGGTGTTGTCGAAAGTCACGGCATAACGAATCGGGGATTGATCGCTTGCCCGCACCACTGCGTCCACCGCACCTTCAGTCTCTCCGGCGCGCATCACGACGCTGACCTGTTTCGCCGGATTCTCGTTTGCCAGACGCAGGTTATCGACCATCTGATCGAAGTTCGGCGTCTTGCCTGACTCCAGGGATACCAGCGAGCGCTGATAGTTCTCGCTGCTGAAATGCCTGTTGCCCTCGACCTTGATGTTTGCCAGACGGCTTTCGACAACCATGAAATGAACCGCGCCAGACTCCAGGGTCTGCTCGGGCAGAAGCACCTGGATGGCGTTGAAACCTCTCGCCGCATAGGCTTTCTCGAGCGCTTCGAGGGCCTGCTGAACGGTTCCGAAATCACGTCCGGGACCCGTGTAGGGTGCGAGCACCCCATCCAGTTCCTCCTGCGGAAGGATCGTATTGCCGTGAGCAACATAGTGAGTGATGTCGAACAGCAGCAATCCTCCCCCCTTGCCTGGCGAAGCCGGACTGCCGGAAGCGCTTGCAGCCGGCGCTACAGCCGCGGCGGGCGCAGCCTTCGAGGGGGGCTCAGCAGCCGCGGCAGAACTCCGTTCAGGCGATTTCTGCGCTGCACTTTCGGATGGTGGCAGGCCGGCGGGCATGGCTAGCAACGTCCCTGCCGGCAGCGGTGTAGATCCGGGACTTGTTCCTGCTTTGAACAGCGAAGGATTGGCCTCCACCATCAGGCGACGGAACTGGTTGCGCGTAGTTTGGCTGCCGGGATACCGGGCACGCGCCAAGTTGTTCAGGTTGGTCTCGCGTTCCAGGCGCAAGGTCTGACGCTCGGACGTCTGTGCCGGCTGCGCCCACGCAAGGCTCAACGGAGCCAGCGCGAAAAGAACCACCATCGCGACGCACCCGCCGATTGCCGTAGCAGAAAAATCCAAGGTAAGACCACCTCGCGTGTCTGAAAGCAGCACACGTTTCCCCAATCTATTCCATTGATTGAAGTCTAACATGTCGAATGGCTGGCAAAACCGGTTAAACGCCTGTGAGTGTGCAAGATTTGGCACATTGTTGCGGATAGTTGGGACCTGAAGGTGCCCTCGGCTTGCGCCCGATATAATTCCACCAATTGCCCACCAAAGGAAGTTCCTCACCATGAGTTCTCGTCACGCCCGCCTGCTTATCCTCGGTTCCGGCCCGGCCGGCTATACCGCCGCTGTGTATGCTGCGCGCGCCAACCTGAAACCGGTATTAATTACAGGAATGGCGCAGGGTGGGCAATTGATGACAACCACCGACGTCGATAACTGGCCCGCCGACGCCGACGGCGTACAAGGCCCCGACCTGATGGCCCGGTTCGAAAGGCACGCCACGCGTTTCCAGACCGAGATCATTTTCGACCATATCCACACCGCCCTGCTCAAGGAGAAGCCGATCCGCCTGATCGGCGATTCGGGCGAATACACCTGCGATGCGCTGATCATTGCAACCGGCGCTTCGGCGCAATACCTGGGACTGCCTTCCGAGGAAGCGTTCTCGGGCAAGGGCGTCTCCGCCTGCGCGACCTGCGACGGATTCTTCTACAAGAATCAGGCGGTCGCAGTAGTCGGCGGTGGCAATACGGCGGTTGAGGAAGCGCTGTACCTCGCCAACATTGCCAGCCACGTCACAGTGGTGCATCGCCGCAACAAGTTCCGTGCCGAAAAGATCATGCAGGACAAGCTGTTCGAGAAAGAGAAAGCCGGCAAGGTCACCATCAAGTGGGACAGTACGCTGGACGAGGTACTCGGCGACAAGTCCGGCGTCACCGGCATGCGCATCAAGAACGTGAAGACCGGCGCCACCGAGGACATAGCGCTCATGGGTGTCTTCATCGCCATCGGCCACAAGCCCAACACGGATCTGTTCGTCGGCCAGCTGGAAATGGAGGGAGGCTACATAATCACCCAAGCCGGCCGCAGCGGCAACGCAACGGCTACCAGCATCCCCGGTGTGTTTGCCGCCGGCGACGTTCAGGACCACATCTACAAGCAGGCCGTCACCAGTGCCGCCACGGGTTGCCAGGCGGCGCTCGATGCCGAGCGTTACCTCGACAACCTGGAGTAGTCGGGCGCAGATCGCGGTTCCGGAAACATTGATCCCACACGACAAAGCCGCGAATCGTGCCCAAGCGCGCCACACCGTCGCTCGAAGAACGTGCCGCATTTCAGGAGGCGGTGGCGGATGTCCAGCCGCTGCAATGGGATCGTGTCCATCACGAACCCCCGCTGCCGCCGGCCATTCCGCGCCAGCATCTGCGCGATGAAGCCGCCGTTCTGGACGAATCGTTGCGTGGCCCGGCGCTGATCGACCTTTATCTGGAAGGCGGCGATGAAGCCGCTTGGCGTCGCGACAGTTTGCCCAAGGCATGGTTGCGCGATTTGCGGCGCGGGCGCTGGGTAACGCAGGAAAAATTGGACCTGCATGGCCTGAATCGCGACCAGGCCCGAATCGCAGTCGTCACGTTTCTTGCCGAATGCCGACAATACGGCTATCGCTGTGTGCGCATCGTCCACGGCAAAGGCCTGAGTTCGCCCGGCCGCGAACCTGTGCTGAAGAAGCTGGTGCTGGGCTGGCTGAGCCAGCGTCAGGAAGTGCTGGCCTTCTGTCAGGCCCGCGCCGCCGAGGGCGGCGCCGGTGCGGTGGTAGTGCTGCTCGCCGCCAAAAAATAATCGAGCGCAGCGAACCAACATAGTCACCCCTTCCCACGGGGAAGGGGACGGGGGATAGGCTCACCAGTTTGCCGACGGCGAGGCGAACGAAGCGGCCTAAATGGCCGCTTCGTTCGCCTCGCCCGTTCGGATGCGCACGACCTGTTCCACCGCAGAGACAAAAATCTTGCCGTCACCGATCTTGCCGGTGCGGGCCGCCTTGATGATGGCTTCGATGGCGGGCTCGACGGTCTCATCCGCAATGACAATCTCGATCTTGATCTTGGGCAGAAAGTCGACCACGTACTCTGCGCCGCGATAAAGCTCGGTGTGGCCCTTCTGCCGGCCGAATCCCTTGACTTCGGTCACGGTCAAACCCGTCACCCCGACGTCCGAGAGCGCTTCACGAACCTCGTCCAGCTTGAACGGCTTGATGATGGCTTCGATCTTCTTCATCTCTGATTCCCCTGATTCAGTATTCGTCCGGATAGCGTGATGTTATCGGATAGCGCCAATCCTTGCCGAATCCTCGTTGAGTGACCCGAATGCCGACCGGCGCCTGGCGACGCTTGTATTCGCCTTTCTTGAGCATGCCGACGACTTTGCGCACATCGGCCTCACTGTAACCGGCGGCAATGATCTGGCGCGGACTTTCATCGCGTTCCATGTAGGCCTCGATGATCGCATCGAGCACTTCGTAGGACGGCAGCGTGTCCTGATCGGTCTGGCCCGGCTTGAGCTCGGCCGAGGGCGCGCGCGTGATGATGTTTTGCGGAATCACGTCGGAAACCTCGTTGCGCCAGCGGGCCAGGCGATAGACGAAGGTCTTTGCCACGTCTTTTATCACAGCAAAACCGCCGGCCATGTCGCCGTAGAGCGTGGCGTAACCGACCGCCATTTCGCTCTTGTTGCCGGTGGTGAGCACGATGCGGCCGGTACGATTGGACAACGCCATCAGCAGCATGCCGCGAATGCGCGCCTGCAGATTTTCGTCGGTGGTGTCCCACGCAGGCTTCGGCCCCAGTTGCTCAAAAGTCGGCGCCAGCAATACGGCAAACTGGTCCATCGCTGCGGCAATCGGAATCTCGTCGTATTGCACGCCGAGCCGGCGCACCATCTCGCGCGAATCGTCGAGGCTCATTTGCGCTGTCCATGGCGACGGCATCATCACCGCACGCACCTTGTCGGCGCCGAGCGCATCGACGGCGATCGCCAGCGTCAGTGCCGAATCGATGCCGCCGGAAAGGCCGATGATCGCGCCGGGAAAGCCGTTCTTGCCGAGGTAATCCGCCACACCCAGCTTCAGCGCGGCGTAGACTTCGGCCTCCCGCGTCGGCGGCTCGGCAGTTTTGCCTGGCAGCAGATGTCCATCGGCATAATCGATGAACTCCAGGGCTTCGACGAAGGCCGGCAATTGATGCGTCAGGCGGCCCTGGCCATCCAGCGCGAACGATGCACCGTCGAACACCAGCTCATCCTGGCCGCCGACCAGATTGGCATAAATGACCGGTTTCCCAGTCGCGGCCACGCGGTCGCGCAAGACGTCATAGCGTCGCGCCTGCTTGTTCATGTGGAAAGGCGATGCGTTCAGCGTCAGCATCAGCTCCGCCCCGGCCAGCACGGCGTTTTCGGCGGCACCCGACTCCCAGACGTCGGCGCAGATCGCCAAGCCGCAGCGTACGCCCTTGAGTTCCACCACGCAGGGCTCGCGCCCCGCTGCGAAGTAGCGCTCTTCGTCGAAGACTTCGTAGTTGGGCAGACGATGCTTGCGGTAGGTCGCGACCACCCGGCCATCCGACAACAGGGAAGCTGCGTTGTAGCGCTTGCAGCCTGATTCCTCCGGATGGCCGATGATTATCGGCAGTGGGGCCGCACGGGCTACCGCGTCGAGCTGCGACGCGCTGGCGCGAAAGAAATCCGGCCGCATCAGCAGGTCTTCGGGCGGGTAACCGCTGAGCGCCAGTTCCGGCGTGAGCAGCACGTCGGCCCCGGCCTCACGGGCGCGGGCTGCGAATTCAAGAATGCGCTCGCCATTGCCGGCAAGATCCCCGACAAGGGCATTGAATTGGGCGACGGCGACGCGCAGGCGGCTCATGGCGCTAACTATAGAGGATCAAAATCCGAAAAACCTGCCTTGCGGCGGGCGTGGCGGGACCAGGCAAGACTCAGAACGCCGGCTTTTCCTTGGCGCTCTCGTAGGCGGCAACGCCCTCCATGATTTCCCTCTTGGCATCCTCCATGCCGAGCCACCCCTCCACCTTGACGTACTTGCCAGGTTCCAGATCCTTGTAGTGCTGGAAGAAATGCGAGATCTGATCGAGCACGATCTGCGGCAGATCGCGCGGACTCTCGATGTCGCGATACATCGGCGTCAGTTTGTCCACGGGAACCGCCAGCAGTTTGGCATCTTGGCCGGCCTCGTCGGTCATCTTCAGCATGCCGATCGGCCGGCAGCGAACCACGACGCCAGGCGGCAAGGCGAACTGGGAGAGCACGAGGACATCCACGGGGTCGCCGTCACCGGCGATGGTGTGCGGGATGTAGCCGTAGTTGCAGGGATAGTGCATGGCCGTCGACATGAAGCGATCGACGAAGATG
>JBAZOF010000121.1:0-8023 GCA_041648855.1 Sulfuritalea sp.
GGAGCGGGGGTGACTAAGGTTCGTGGCTTCGCCACTCCATGATCTTGGCTGCACCGTCCTTGGGGCGGCCCGGCGAACGGTGCTCACGGCACCACCTCCAGTTTCAGGTCGGGGACTTCGATCTTGACGCGCGCCTGCATCGCCGGCGTCGCGCTCACCGTACCGTCAGCGCCGACTTTCAGCACCGCATCGACGCCGAGCTTCTTCGCCATGTCGCGCCACTCGCGACCGGCGATGAAGATCGGCTTGGACAGTGCGTCGGAACGCATTCCGGCGCCGTGGCCGGGCGCGATCAGCACCGTCACCGCCTGCGTGGCCGTGGCCGGAAAGCCGCTGCGCGGATCGAGCAGATGACAGTAGCGGCGGCCGTTCGCTTCGAAATAGCGGTGGTAGTCGCCCGAGGTGCCGATGGCTTCGCCGTCGCGCAGTTCGAGCGTGGCCAGCGGCGCGCCGCCCGCAGTCTGCGGCCGCGGATGCTGGATGCCGACACGCCAGGGCGTGCCGGCCGCATCGCGCGTACCGAGCGCCATGACGTTGCCGCCGATGTTGATCAGGGCGTTGGCGACGCCGTCCTGCTTCAGCGAAGCCGCCGCGCGGTCGAGCGCGACGCCTTTCAGATAGCCGCCGAAGTCAATAGCTACGCTCCTGTTCGTGCTGCTGACGCGATTGCCATCCACGCGCAGATCCGCGATCGAGGGATGCTGCGCCACCAGTACATTGACGGTGGCCATATCGGGCAGGCGCGGCTGGATGTCGTCGGTGTGGAAGCCCCACAGCGCGATCAACCGGCCGATGCCGGGGTCGAACAGGTGGTCGCCGGCTGCGGCGACGGCCTGTGCCTCGCGGATGTAGCCGGCGAACTCGGCCGTGACTTCGTGCGTGTGCCCGGCGGCGACGGCCTCGTTCAGGGCCGACAGCTCGGACGGCTGCCAGGCGTGGTAGGTGCGATGCAGCCGGTCGAATTCGCGCAGGACGCGATTGCCGGCGGCGATGGCCTGCGCTTCCGGCACGCCCGCGATCAGCAGTTCGACGCGGGTGCCGAAGACATACGACTCCTGCCGCCAGGGCGCCGGCTGCCCGCAGCCCGCGAGCAGCCATGCCGCGACGAGCAGGGCTAAGAGTTGCCGCACTCCCTTTCCAGGGCGTCGATGGCCAGCGCCGCGACGTCGAACTTCATCTGCTGCGTGATTTCGACGAAGCAGGTCGGGCTGGTGACGTTGATCTCGGTGAGGCAGTCGCCGATCACGTCGAGGCCGACGATCAGCAGGCCGCGCGCCCAGAGAGTCGGCGCCAGCGCCTCGGCGATTTCGCGGTCGCGGCCGAGCAGCGGCCGCGCCACCCCCTTGCCGCCGGCGGCGAGGTTGCCGCGCGATTCGCCGGGCTTGGGAATCCGCGCCAGGCAATAGGGCACGGGCTCGCCGGCAATCAGCAGGATGCGCTTGTCGCCCTGGGCGATGGCCGGCAGGTAGCGCTGGGCCATGATGCTGCGCGCGCCGAAGTGCGTCAGGGTCTCGACGATGACGTTGCGATTGGTGTCCTCTTTCAGGACGCGGAAGATGCTGCTGCCGCCCATGCCGTCGAGCGGCTTGAGGATCACGTCGCCCAGTTCGTCGATGAAGGCGTGGATGTCGGCCGGATCGCGGGCGATCAGCGTGGTCGGCGTGTATTGCGGAAATTCGGTGATGGCGACTTTTTCGGAATGGTCACGGATCGAACGCGGCCTGTTCCAGATGCGCGCGCCTTCGGCCTCGGCGCGTTCCAGCAGCCAGGTGGCGGCGACATACTCGAAATCGAAGGGCGGGTCCTGCCGCATCAGCACGGCGTCGTAGGCCGTCAGCGGCAGCACCGCCTCTTCGACGACGGCGAACCACGCCGTGTCGTCGGCGCCGACTTTCAGGCGCTGCGCGCGCGCGGCGACGCATGCATCGCGCCAGGTAAGGGCCGCGCGCTGGATGGCCCAGACTTCGTGGCCGCGCTTCGCCGCGGTGCGCATCATCGCGACGCTGGAATCCTTGTAGGCCTGAATGCTCTCCAGCGGGTCGAGGATGAAGCCGAACTTCATCTTGCCCCCTTGGGGCGCGATGAAATTGCCCCGGCAAAAAGTGAGCACCCCCTCCCATCCGCCCACGGCTTGCTTTGCACAGCAAGCCGGCTACGGCGGCACGCAGCAGTGCTGCGCGAATTCCCGCCTCCGCCCCCCGCCAGGCGGGAGAGGTGACCGGTCACCCCCGCCCTCCGGGCGGGGAACTGGGGAAAGATCGTCACGGTTCCGTTGGCGCGGCGCGCTCGAGCTCGAGCGAAGCCGCCAGCATCGCCAGACGCGCGATCACGCCATAGGCATAGAAGCGGTTGGGCGGCGCGTCGGGGCCTAACTGGGCGTCGGGCAGGGAACAGCCGGTGTCGAAGGCCAGCGGCTTGAAGGTCATGCCCGGCGCGTTGAGATTCTCGTTGATGGCGCGCCCGGTATTGACGCGGTAGAAGCCGCCGACCACATAGCGGTCGATCATGTACACCACCGGCTCGGCAGTGCCCTCGTCGACGCGTTCGAAGGTCGGCACGCCTTCCTGGATGATGACCTCGGTGACCGACATGCCTTCCTTGATCACCGCCATCTTGTTGCGCTGCTTGCGGTTGAGGTTCTTCACCTCGCTGGCATCCTTCACCGTCATGATGCCCATGCCGTAAGTGCCGGCGTCGGCCTTGACGATGACGAAGGGCTCGGACTCGATGCCGTATTCCTTGTACTTGGCGCGCATGCGATAGAGCAGCGTGTCGATGTTGGCGGCGAGGCATTCCTCCCCCGAGCGCTCGTGGAAGTTCACCTTGCCGCAAACCTCGAACTCCGGATTGATCAGCCAGGGGTCGATGCCGATCTCCGCGGCGAAGGCGAGCGCAACCTCCTGATAGGCAGCGAAATGATGCGACTTGCGCCGCACGTGCCAGCCGGCCCACAGCGGCGGAATCAGGAACTGCTCGTTGACGTTCTGCAGCAGTTCCGGCACGCCGCCCGACAGGTCGTTGTTGAGCAGCACGGCACAAGGGTCGAAGCCGTCGAGGCCGAGCCGGCGGCCTTCGCTGCCGATGCGCTTCAGCGGTTCGAGCACGAGCTTCTGGCCGTCGGGCAGGTCGAGCGTGGTGGGCTCGGTGATCTCCGGCAGCAGGCTGCCGACGCGCACGTTGAGCCCGGTGTGATGCAGGATCGTCGCGAGACGCGCCACGTTCATCAGGTAGAACTGGTTGCGCGTGTGGTTCTCCGGCACCAGCAGGAGATTGCGCGCCTCGGGGCAGATCTTCTCGATGGCCGACATCGCGGCCTGCACGCACAGCGGCAGGAAGGCCGGATTCAGGTTGTTGAAGCCGCCGGGAAACAGGTTGGTGTCGACCGGCGCCAGCTTGAAGCCGGCATTGCGCAAATCGACCGAGCTGTAGAAGGGCGGCGTGTGTTCCAGCCACTGGGTGCGCAACCAGCGCTCGACCGTGGTGTCGTTGTCGAGGATGCGCCGCTCGAGTTCAAGCAGTGGCCCGGTAAGGGCGGTGGTGAGATGTGGGACCATGACTTAAGCTTACACCAGACCCTTGACCGCGAATTCGGCGAAGGCTTCCGGCAGCAGGGCTTGTTCGAGGCTGCGCTGCGAGAACAGGAAGCGGCCATCGCAGACGAAGCCGAGTTCGCTCCAGTCCACGTCGTTCAGCATGGCGGTCAGCCGTTCGAGATCGGCGGCCCTGATTTTCGTGCGATGCGGGAACAGCGCCAGCACCGCGCCGTCGTAGTTGTTGCAGGGATGAAGAAAGAAGGGCTGCGGATTGCGCGTGCGGCCATTGACGTAGATCCGCGGCTCGGACGACACGTGATGGCGGCGCCCCCACTTCCACCAGTTGGATTCGTCGAAGCGGGTCACGCGCCGCGCCAGCAGGCGCTCCTTGAACTGTTCCAGCCAGGCGATCGGCCCCTCGCGATCGAGGAAGATCATGCGCCGCGTTTCGCCGGTCTGCGCGGTTTTCGAATAGACGAAGTCGGTGTTGGCGAATTCCTCGTTGCTGAAAATGTCGTCGGCGCCGGAGACCGCGCCGACCTTGACGGCGAACACGCTGGCCAGCGGCAGGCTGTAGATGCCGCGGGTGAACATCAACTGCCCGCCGGAGAGCGCCATGCGCCGCCCGTCATGCAGGCGGTGGCTGGTATTGCCCTTCTCGAAGCGCCAGATGGCGCAGTTGGGCGCGGCGCCGGCGAAGATCCTCGCGTCGCCGAGATCCTCGAAATCGGTGATGGTGCCCTGGTCGTGGAGCCAGGTGTTGAGCCGTCCGGCGCCGGTGGCCTTGAGGAAGTCGCGCGGCGTGATGAGGATCATCTCGCCGCCGGGGAGGAGATGCCGTACGCATTTCTCGATGAAATGCAGGTAGAGGTTGGCGTGGCCGTCGAGCAGGCCGGAGCCGAGGCGCACCGCGGTTTCCGGCAGGATGTCGCGCGCCTTGACGTAGGGCGGGTTGCCGATGACGGTGGCAAACTGCTCGCTCTCCGGATAGGCGAAGAAGTCGATGTTGAGCGCGCCGGCGGGGCAGTGCGCGGCATCGAGCTCGATCGCCACGCAGCCGGGAATGCGCGATGAAAACGCGCCGTCGCCGCTGGCCGGATCGAGCACGCGGCCCTTGTTGCGGCCGATGTTGCGTGACAGGGCGAGCATCCGGTCGACGATGGCGGACGGCGTGAACACCTGCCCGTAGCGGGCGATGTCGCGCGGTGCGGCTTCCGGGGTTGCCACAGAAGTCGGCGCTGGCGCGGCGGCGACCACGACACCGCTCATGCCGATTTTTTGCCCGCCTTGGCCTTGGCCGCCGCCGCGTGCTGCGCGGCATAGGCCTGATGCGCCGCGGCCTCGGCCTGGCCGACTTCGACCGCGCAGCCCATGTCGGACAGCACCGAGCCGAGTGCCGACAGCGAGAGCATGACGTTCTCGGCCTTGCAGGAATATCCCATCAGGCCGAAGCGCCAGATCTTGCCGGCGAGCGGGCCGAGGCCGGCGCCGATTTCGAGGTTGAATTCGGCCAGCAGGCGCTTGCGCACTTCGGCTTCGGCGACACCCTCGGGCACGTGCACGGCATTCATCTGCGGCAGCCGCGCGCCTTCCCGCACGACGAACTTGAGGCCCATGGCTTCGAGGCCGGCCTTGATCGCCAGATGATGCCGCTGGTGGCGCGCCCAGGCGTGTTCGAGGCCT
Source organism: Sulfuritalea sp. (assembly GCA_041648855.1). Lineage (GTDB taxonomy): Bacteria > Pseudomonadota > Gammaproteobacteria > Burkholderiales > Rhodocyclaceae > Sulfuritalea. Next base: position 5,217 of record JBAZOF010000121.1, read on the forward strand.
TCTTCGCGCAGCAGCAGCAAGGCTTCGTGCAGGGCGTAGAGGCTGTTGCCCGGCGCGGTGTGATGGTAGGTGCGCTGCGTCTCGCCCCAGTAGGCCATCACCAGATTCAGATCCATGAACCAGCTTTGCACCTTGGTCTTGCGCGCCTTGACGCGGGCGATCGCGGCCTCCGAGAAGGACACCGGGGAGAGGCCCGGCGTGCAGGACAGGCACTTCTGGCTGGCGGAGTAGATCGCGTCGGCGCCCCACTCGTCCGTCAGCACCGGCGTGCCGCCGAGCGAGGTCACGGCATCGACGATGGTCAGCGCGCCGGCCTGCTTCGCCAGTGCGATCAGCGTCCTGGCGTCCGACTGCGCGCCGGTGGAGGTTTCGGCGTGCACGAAGGCGACGATTTTCGTATCGGGATGGGCCTTCAGCGCGTCGGCCAGCTTCTGCGGATCGACCGGCTCGCCCCAGGTGTCCTCAACGATGACGCAGACGCCGCCGGCACGTTCGACGTTCTCGATCATGCGCCCGCCGAACACCCCGTTGCGGCAGACGATGACCTTGTCGCCGCGCTCGACCAGATTGACGAAGCAGGTTTCCATGCCGACCGAGCCGGGGCCGGAGACAGGGAAGGTCAGCGGATTCTTCGTCTGATAGGTGTAGCGCAGCAGCTCCTTCAACTCTTCCATCATGCCGACGAAAATCGGGTCGAGGTAGCCGATCACCGGCTGGCCCATCGCGGCGATGGTGCGCGGATGCATTTCCGACGGGCCGGGGCCCATCAGGGTGCGCAGCGGCGGATGAAAGGAGGCGATTTTCTTGGGCGAGGGCAGTAGCGTCATGGTTCAGATCAGGTCAGGTCTCAGAAAAAATCCCGGCGCGCGGCCGGGATTGCTTGTCCTTGTTGCGGTACTTCAGAACGTGCCGATCACCCACATCGGCACGCGCAACCCGGCATCCTTCGAATCCTGGCGGACCCATTGCCCGTCGCCGGTGTTGTCGAGCAAGTAATAAGACACGCCGTGCGGAGGCGTCACCTTGAGCATGTAGAGCTTGCCGCTCATGCGGAATTCCTCGACCTTGTCGGCGCCGCGCCTGGTGATGGTGACCTGGGGCTCGAGCGATTCGTTCAGCGAGCCCGGCGGCGCGGGCGGCGGTTCGGGGATGGGTTCCAGCTTCGGCGCCCCGGTCTGGGCGGCAACATTCAAGGCGAGGGCGGAAAGCAGAACAACTAGAGTGCGGCGCATGGCATGTCCTTCAGGAATTCCTGCCAGTTTATCAAAGGTTAAGCAGCAATTCGTGCTCTTCCGGCAAGGGCCCGAAACCGCGCGTCTCGTAGTGGTTGAAGATCGCCGCCACAATGCCCTCCGGTTCGTCGATGACCTGCAGCAGATCGATGTCTTCGGGATTGATCATTTTCTCTGTCACCAACCGCTCGCGGAACCAGTCGAGCAGGCCGGCCCAGAACTCGGAGCCGACCAGGATCAGCGGAATGCGCGGGCTCTTGCCGGTCTGGATCAGGGTCAGGGCTTCCAGCAGTTCGTCGAGCGTGCCGAAGCCGCCGGGCATCACGACGTAGGCCGCGGCGACCTTGACGAACATGTACTTGCGGGCGAAGAAGTGGCGGAAGCTTTGCGAAATGTCCTGATAGTGGTTCATCTTCTGCTCGTGCGGCAGCTGGATGTTGAGCCCGATCGACATGCTCTTGCCTTCGAAGGCGCCCTTGTTGGCCGCTTCCATGACGCCGGGGCCGCCGCCGGATATCACCGAGAAGCCGGCGTCCGACAGCAACCGGGCGATTGTTTCGGTGAGGCGATAGGAATCGGAATCCCGCGCGATGCGGGCGCTGCCGAAGATCGACACCGCCGGGCGAATCGCCGCCAGGCGCTCGGTCGCCTCGACGAACTCTGACATAATGCCGAACACCCGCCAGGCTTCGCGCGCGCTGGTTGCGGTCTGCCGGGCAGGCGCCGCGTCAAAGAGCTTCGATCCCTTGCCCTGGCTTTTGGATATCTTGGCCTTCTCATTCATTTTCTGGCGCTCCCATGCCCACGCTTCTGCTCGTCGACGGCTCGTCCTATCTCTACCGCGCATTCCACGCGCTGCCCGATCTGCGCACCTCCGCCGGGGAGCCGACCGGCGCCATCCGCGGCGTGCTGTCCATGCTGCGCGTGCTCGAAGCCGACTATAAGGCAGATTATCGCGCCGTGGTATTCGATGCCAAGGGCAAGACTTTCCGCGACGACTGGTATCCGGAGTACAAGGCGCACCGCCCCTCGATGCCGGAAGATCTGGTGGCGCAGATCGAGCCGCTGCACCAGTGCATCCGCGCCGCCGGCTGGCCGCTGCTGATGATCGACGGCGTCGAGGCCGACGACGTGATCGGCACCCTTTCGCAGCAGGCTGCGGCGGCCGGCATCGACTGCGTGATTTCGACCGGCGACAAGGACCTGGCGCAACTGGTCAACGGCCACGTCACGCTGGTCAACACCATGAACAACGAGAAGCTGGACGCGGCCGGCGTGAAGGCCAAGTTCGGCGTGCCGCCCGAGCGCATCGTCGATTACCTCGCGCTGGTCGGCGATACCTCGGACGGCGTACCGGGCGTGTCCAAGGTCGGGCCGAAGACCGCCGTCAAATGGCTGGACGCCTGGGGTTCGCTCGATGCGATCATGGCCCATGCCGGCGAGATCGGCGGCGCGGTGGGCGAAAACCTGCGGAAGCACCTCGATTTTCTGCCGCTCGGCGTCAAGCTCGTCACCGTGGTCCGCGACGTGCCGCTGCCGGCGCACGTGACCGACCTTGCGCCGCAGGCGCCGGAC
>JBAZOF010000122.1:0-8016 GCA_041648855.1 Sulfuritalea sp.
TTCATCGCCGGTCGCGAGTGGCGCGACATGGCGAAGAAGCTCGGCGTCGATGCAGTGCTGAAAGTCGGCGCTGACGGTACGGTGAGCGCGACGCCGGCGATGCAGGCGCGCGTCAAGATCGAAGTCCCCGACCTGAAACTGGAGGTGGCGCCGTGAGCACCGTTCGCCGGGCCGCCCCAAGGACGGTGCAGCCAAGATCATGGAGTGGCGAAGCCACGAACCTTAGTCACCCCCGCTCCTGGAGCGGGGGCCGGGGGGTGAGCGCTTTATGACTGACGACGACAAGCTCCAGCGCGCCGTGCGGCGCACCGTGGGCATCGCCGCCCTGCGTCGAATCCGCCGCATCGTCGATGCCGACAACGAACTCGAAGCCGGCAAGCAGCGCTGGGCCCGGCGACTGTCGATTTTCCTGATCATCGCCGCCGTCCTTGCTCTGGCCTGGATCGTGATCCGTTAGAATAAAAGCATGATCGGCATTTTCCTTCTCACCCACAGCACCTACGGCGAGGCGCTGATCCAGTGCGCCTGCCACGTACTCAACAAGCGGCCTGTGCAAATCGTCCAGCTGGGCGTCGCCGCGCAGGATGATCCGCTGGACGCGCTGCCGCTGGCGCGCGACATGCTGAAGCTGGTCGATAGCGGCCGCGGCGTGCTGATCATGACCGACATCTACGGCGCCACGCCGGCCAACCTGGCGATGAAGCTGCTCGAGCCGGGGCGCGTCGAAGGCATCGCCGGCGTCAACCTGCCCATGCTGCTGCGCGCCATCGCCTACCGCGACAAGGACATGGAAACCCTGGTCACCCGCGCCCTCGCCGGCGGTCGCGACGGCGTCCTCAACATGCTCAAACACTGAATCCCGATATGCCACGCGTCGAAACCGAAATCACCAACAAGCTGGGCCTGCATGCCCGTGCCTCGGCCAAGCTGACCCAGCTGGCCGGCTCCTTTCCCTGCGAGGTCTGGATGGAGCGCGGCAGCCGCCGCATCAATGCCAAAAGCATCATGGGGGTGATGATGCTGGCTGCCGGCAAGGGGTCGAGCGTGATCATCGATACCGAAGGCGAACGCGCCGAAGAGGCGCTGCAGGCCCTCGTCAATCTCATCGCCAACAAGTTCGGCGAGAACGAGTAGATCGGGCGTGCAATGACCTTCAGCCTTCACGGCCAGGCGGTCTCCGGCGGCATCGCGATCGGGCGCGCGCACCTGGTGTCGCACGCGATGCTGGAAGTCGCCCAGTACCAGCTGCGCGAACGCGACGCGGCGGGCGAACTGATCCGCTTCGACAAGGCGGTGGCCACCGCCAGCGCCGAACTCAATGCCTTGCGCAGCGAAGCCAGCGTGCCCGGCGCGCCGGCGGAGCTGTCCGCCTTTGTCGACCTGCACGTCATGATCCTCGCCGATCCGACCCTGACCGACGGGGTGCGCGAGTTGATCCGCGAACGCCGCTGCAATGCCGAATGGGCCATGGTGCAGCAGATGCAACTGGTGGTCGACCAGTTCGACGAATTCGAGGACGCCTACCTGCGCGAGCGCAAGCAGGACATCGTGCAGGTGGTCGAGCGCGTGCTCAGAATCCTCCAGGGCAAGCCGCGCAAGCTGGCGAAGCGCAAGTCCGCCACCGATGACGACCTGATCGTGGTCGCCAACGATCTTTCGCCGGCCGACACGATCCAGTTCAAGAGCCTCAAGATCGGCGGCTTCGTCACCGACCTGGGCGGTACCACCTCGCATACCGCCATCGTCGCGCGCAGCCTGGCGATCCCCGCAGTGGTCGGCATGCAGCATGCGCGCCCGCTGATTCAGGACGACGACCTGCTGATCGTCGACGGCACGCGCGGCGTGCTGATCGTCGATCCCGACACCGGGGTGCTGGCGGAGTACCGGCTCAGGAAGACCGCGCTGGAACTCGAGCGCTCCAAGCTCAAGCGCCTGGTCACGGCCCGTTCGCGCACGCTGGATGGCGAGGACGTCGAACTGCACGCCAACATCGAATTGCCGCAGGACGCCGAACGCGCAAAGGAAGTCGGCGCCGATGGCGTCGGCCTGTTCCGCACCGAATTCCTGTTCATGAATCGCGATGAGCTGCCCGACGAAGACGAGCAGTTCGAGGCCTACCGCAGCGTCGTCAAGACGCTCGGCGACAAGCTGGTCACCATCCGCACGCTGGACATCGGCGCCGAAAAGGAGGCCCGCGCCCTGCGCAACCGCGCCGGCAACCGCAGCCCCCCCAATCCCGCGCTGGGCCTGCGCGCGATCCGCTTCTGCCTGGCCGAACCGCAGTTGTTCCTGGCGCAGTTGCGCGCGGTCCTGCGCGCCTCCCACTACGGCAAGATTCGCCTGCTGGTGCCGATGCTGGCGCAAGCCCATGAAATCGTGCAGACCCTGGCCCTGATCGATCTGGCCAAGACGCAGCTGCGCGAGTCGCGGCACAAGTTCGACGATGCGATGCACGTCGGCGGCATGATCGAAATTCCCGCGGCGGCCCTGACGCTGGGGCCCTTCCTGCGCCGGCTGGATTTCCTGTCGATCGGCACCAACGACCTGATCCAGTACACGCTGGCGATCGACCGCACCGACGGCTCGGTCGCCCACCTCTACGATCCGCTGCATCCGGCCGTGCTGAAGCTGATCGCGCAGACCATCCAGAGCGCGCAGCGGGTGGGCATGCCGGTCGCGGTTTGCGGCGAAATGGCCGGCGACCCGAAGCTGACCAAGCTCCTGCTCGGCATGGGCCTGCGCCAGTTTTCCATGCACCCGTCGCAGCTGCTCGAAGTCAAGCAGCAGATCATGATGGCCGACGCCTCGCAGCTGGCGGCCCGCGTCGCGAAGATCCTGAAGCTCGACGAATCCGACAAGATCAGCGAACAATTGGATAAACTTTGATCATGTCCGGCGTCGGCATCGTCAGCGCGCAGCGCGCGCACTTCGACCAGCCCCTCGATCTGAAGGGAGGCAGCGTGCTGCCTGCCTTCGACCTGGTGTATGAAACCTACGGCACGCTCAACGCCGCCCGGTCGAACGCCATCCTGGTTTGCCATGCGCTGTCCGGCCATCATCACGTTGCCGGCCGCACGGCAGACAATCCGGCCAATGTCGGCTGGTGGGACAACATCGTCGGCCCCGGCCGGCCGCTCGATACCGACCGCTTCTTCATCGTCGGCGTAAACAACCTCGGCGGCTGCCACGGCTCCACCGGCCCGGCCAGCCCCAACCCCGCCACCGGCAAGCCCTGGGGCGCGGATTTCCCGGTGGTCACCGTCGAAGACTGGGTCGATTCGCAGGCGCGGCTCGCCGATCACCTCGGCATCGACGTCTGGGCGGCGGTGATGGGCGGCTCCCTGGGCGGCATGCAGGCGCTGCAATGGACGCTATCTTTTCCCGACCGCATTCGCCATGCGCTGGTCATCGCCGGCGCGCCGAAATTGTCGGCCGAGAACATCGCCTTCAACGATGTCGCCCGCCAGGCCATCCTGACCGACCCGGATTTTCACGGCGGCCATTTTTACGAACACGGCGTGCGCCCCCTGCGCGGCCTGCGCCTGGCGCGCATGCTGGGCCACATCACCTATCTTTCGGACGACCAGATGGCCGAGAAATTCGGCCGCCGCCTGCGCACCGGCGCCGGCAGCTACGGCTTCGACGTCGAATTCGAGATCGAATCCTACCTGCGCTACCAGGGCGACAAGTTCGCCGGCGTGTTCGACGCCAATACCTATCTGCGCATGACCAAGGCGCTCGACTACTTCGACCCCGCGCAGGATTTCGACGACGACCTGGCGCGCGCGCTGGCCCGCGCCCGGGCGAAATTCCTGGTCATCGCCTTCAGCACCGACTGGCGCTTCACGCCCGAGCGTTCGCGCGAGATCGTGCATGCCATGGTGCACAACGGGCAGGCCGTCGCCTATGCCGAAATCGACAGCGCCCACGGCCACGATTCCTTCCTGATGGACGAGCCGCATTACCACGCCGTGGTCGACAGCTACCTGAAGCGGGTGACGCTATGAGCCAGCCACTGGAAAGAGTGGATTTCGACCTGATCGCAAGCTGGGTGCAGCCGGGCGAGCGCGTGCTCGATCTGGGCTGTGGCGATGGTTCCCTGCTCAAGCGCCTGATCGAGGAACGCGGCGCGCGGGGTTACGGCGTCGAACTCGAAGACACCGAAGTGCTCGCCGCCATCCGCAACGGCATCAACGTCATCCAGGGCGACCTGGAACAGGGCCTGTCCGGCTTCGACGACCAGACCTTCAACCACGTCGTGCTTTCGCGCACGCTGCAAACCGTGCGCCACACCGAACGCATCCTGGGCGAAATGCTGCGCGTAGGGCGCGAGGCAGTGGTCAGCTTTCCGAATTTCGCCTACTGGAAGAACCGCATGGCCATCATGGCCGGGCGCATGCCGGTGTCCGAAGACCTGCCCTACGAATGGTTCGATACGCCGAACCTGCGCTTCTTCACCCTGCTCGATTTCGAGGCGCTGTGCGCCAGGATGAACCTCGTCATCCGCGAGCGGCAGGTGCTCGACGATGCCGGCCGCCTGGTGACCGAAGAGCCCAATTTCCTCGGCAGCCTCGCCGTATACCGGCTCGGCCGCTAGGCGCCGGCCGGGTTGCGGAGATTCAGGGAACCGCTTTTACCTCGGTCGCCGGGGGGGGTGCGACGGCGTCCTGGCTTTCCGTATTCTCGGGATTCTCCTGATTCACGGACGCGCCGGCTTTGCGCTTGAGTTTTTCCTCTTTCTTGGCCTTCTTGGCGAGATCTCTCTGGCGCTTTTCGAACGAGTAATTGGGTTTTGCCATCGGTTACCTCTGTCAGGGAATGGGTGAAGGGTGGAATACCCCGATTGTACGGCACTCCTCAGCCAATTCTTAAAGCGCCGCAACTCCCATGCGGCGCAGCAAGGGCAGCAGCGCGAGGTAGCCGCCGGCGGTGGCCGCGGCCGACAAGCCAAGGCTGAGCCAGAAGTTCAGGCCATGCCTGAGCAAAAACGGCAGCAACAGAAACAGCAGCAGCGAAGGCAGCACCAGCCAGAAAATCTGGCTCGACAGTTCGGCAATGCGCTCCGGCGGCGAATCCTCCACGTGCAGCCAGACAAAGGCCAGCAAGGAGGTGAGCGGCAGCGATGCCAGCAGGGCGGCCAGCCCGGTCGAGCGCTTGGCGATCTCCGAAATGGCAACGATCAGCAGCGCCGAAACAATGATCTTGGTCGCGTAATAGAGCATGGGCGTAGGCCTAAGGTCGGAAGCGAGGGGCGCGCGGCGAGCGGCTATGCCTCATAGGAAAGCAGAACCCCGTCCGTCGCCTGCTGCCGCAGCGGAATCAGGGCCTGATACGCAGCGGAGGCGTGCCAGCCGGCGATCGCCTCGCGGCTGGGGAAGCGGATCACCACCACGTCGGTGTGCGGATGCTCCCCGGCCAGCACCTCGGCTCGCTGTCCGCGGAACACCAACTCGGCGCCCCAGGGTTCCAGCGTAGCCGGAACCTGGCTACGGTACATGGCCCATTTGTCGGCATCCTTGATGGTGAGGTGTCCGATCAGGTAGGCCTCGCTCATGCCGCTGCCTCGTTGGGGATCACGGCCAGCAGGTCGGTGACCCCGACATCGGCACCGGCCTGCGAAAGCAAAGTCGTCGCCTGGCCCCGATGGTGCGTCTGATGGTTGAAGAAATGCATGACGAGGCTGAAGAAGTTCCTCTCCGCGACGACACCCCTGGTGTTTACATAGCGCAGGACATGATCCAGCTCGTGTTCCGCAATCGAGTGAGTCCATTCAATGATGACCCGATCGAGCGAGCTGCGGAGTTTCACGAGGCTTCGAATGTCCGCATGCAGGAGCTGATCGAGGCTTGCCGGGGCCGGCAGGTTTCGTACCGGTTCAAGTGCGGGGTAATTGGCAGGGTGAGTGGCGAAGCGCTGCAACCAGATCGTGTCGCCGACCACCAGGTGGTTGAGCGTGCCGAGAATGGAGCCGAAGAAAGCCTTCCTGTCGACGGCGAGTTCCTCGTCGGGCAGGCGCATCGCAGCCTCATACAGCTTGGCATTCATGCACTCGTTGTACTTCGCCATGAGGCAGGTGTGGTCGGTGCGGCTCATCGCGATGCTCCCGGTGTGCGCAAGCTTCGAGTCGGGCGTAGGGTCGTTGCCGGAACGCCTGGATAATACATCGGGACCGGCGACGCGCAGATACTCAGAGCCCTTCGATGATGCGGATTTCCCGTTCGGCGCCGTCGCCGAGCGCGGCCAGCGCGGCCCGGTAGCCTGGGCTGTCATGGGTGGCGACTGCCTGCTCGACGCTGTCGAACTCGATCAGCACGGTACGCTGCATCAAGCCCCGTTCGTACACCTTCGCCGGCTCGCCGCGCGCCAGGAATCGCCCGCCGCCGGCGGTGATTGCCGGCCCGGCAAGCTTCGCGTAAGCGGCAAGCTTGTCAGGGTCGTTTACCGCGCGATAGGTGCTTACCCAAAACGCCTTTGCCATGATATTTCCCTTTCCCGGTTGTTGTGCGGACCCCGCGTGGGGCCACGGGCGGCACGCTCCTGCGCAGGGGCATGTGCCGGCACTTTACTTCCCCGGGCATATGAACTCCACTCGAATGCCACTTGGGTCATGGCACATCATGTGTTTCGCAGGTCCCTGTCCCAGTTGCTCCGGTGCAAATTCGACTTTGGTGCCGGCGTCCGCCAGGCGCTTGTGAAGCGTGTTCAACTCGTCCTCGGTGTCGACTCTGAAAGCGACATGGTGCAGGCCGACATTCCTGTGTCTGTCGAATTGGACGAATGGCTCTTCCCGGATTGCCCAGAGAGTGAGCATGATGTTGCCATCGCTTACGTAAATGGCTGGATACTCCTCATTCCTCTTCACCACTTTCCAGCCGAGCAGGGAGGTGAAAAAATTTGCGCTCTCCTCCAGCTTCGATACGGCAAGCCCAATATGGTGCGCGCCTTTTGTAGTCGGGTTGTTCATGATTTCCCTTTCAGCATTCAACGTTCAAGGTCAGGGGCGCTGCGCGGCTTTATCGCGCAGCGTCCCCTGCACCGCAGGGTTGGGGGCGTGTGCGACATCAGTTGGTACTCTTGGCTCTGACTTTCTCGATGTAGCGCAGTTCGTTTGCCGCGCTGGCGTCATTCTTATCAAGCTCAAGGCATTTGCGATACAAGGTCTCGGCTTCATCAAGCCGTTTCTGTTCGACAAATACATAAGCGACTCCGCGCCACGCCTTCGCCAACTCAAAATTCTTAGTACTTGCCGGAGAGAACTCTGTCGCGCGTTCCGCCGATTGAAATGCCTCTAGTGCCATGGGCCAGTTCTTCTCTCGTTGAAAGATTCCACCCAGTTCGGAAAGATATAGCGAATTGCTCGGCGATAAAGCGATGGCCTTTTCGAGAATAGGCTTGGCTTGGGCAAATTGTCCAACATGTACCAGGATGTATGCCTTCATGAAGTAGGCGTCAGCCCAAGTCTGGGAAAGACCAATGACCTTCTTCTTTGGCTCAATCTTGCCGGCTTCGAGCAGGTAGTACAGTGTTTCGCCTAACCACCGCGCACATCGAACTCTGTCTTCGGTGTCGCGGAATCGTTCCTCATATGCTGCGATTACGCTATCAAACCGTTCAATCGCTTCCCTGAACTTCCGTCCCTGCGCCAACTTGGTTCCCTCATTCAGGATCTGAGCCAATTTCGCATCGGCGTCGTTTGGCACGGAACTGTCTTGCGCATGGACGGATGCCGCCAGCATCGTGGCAATGAAAAGAACTGCGAATACGTGGAACAGTTTCATGAAAGCCCCCAACGTTGAAGGTGACCGGCGCTGCGCGGCTTCATCGCGCAGCGTCCAGCGACCGAAGGGAGCGAGGTCGACCGACGGGTTGGGGAGCGCTTTGGATTAGCCATTCGATCGCCGTTAGAAGCAGGAACATGGGTAGAAGCCGCAGTACCCAAGGTCTTTGGTGAATGGATGCCAGGGACGAAGCGGACAGTCACCGTAGGTTTTGCCGTCAATTACCTCTGGCTTTCCA
>JBAZOF010000123.1:0-8005 GCA_041648855.1 Sulfuritalea sp.
GTGGTCGCTCGCTTTGCGGAACCTTTGCCGGCATCGCTGCGTTCGATTCGGGGACTGCTGCGGCAATATCGCCACGACTTTTCCGGTGCCCTCGACGACTTTGCCGGCGCCATCGCACTCGACCCCGACATGGCTGCGGCCCACGCCTGGCGCGCCGCGATCTACCTGGTTCAGGCCAATTATGCGGCGGCGCAACAGGAGTGTGACGCCTTGCAGCGGCTTGGTCGAAGCACCCTGTTCGGCGGGTGCATTGGGCTGGTACAAGCCTATGGCGGCAGGCTTGAGGGCGCCTACCGGTCCTTGCAGCAGGCGCTGGAAACGAGCCGCGACACCGAGAATCGCCTTTGGCTGCTGACCCGGATGGGCGAAGTCGCGGCGTGGCGCGGCCAGCCGGCGCAGGCCGAACGGCACTATCGCGAGGCCCTGAGCCTCGGTCGCGATGACGGCTACCTGCTGGCCGCCTGGAGCGATTTTCTGCTCGACATGAACCGGCCCGCCGACGTGCTTGTCGCGCTGGCCGGGTGGGAAGCGTCCGACAGCCTGCTGCTGCGGCTGGCTGAAGCCGAAGCGGCGCTGAAACTACCCGGCGCCGCACGGTTGGTGCGGCTCCTTGAAGATCGCTTTGCCGCCGCCAAACAGCGCGGCGATACCACGCACCGGGCGGAGGAGGCGCGCTACCGCTTGCGGCTGCGCGATGAGCCGCAGGAAGCCCTGCGTCTGGCGGCGGAGAACTACGCGGTCCAGCGCGAACCGCGCGATGCCCGCATCCTGCTCGAAGCCGCCATTGCAGCGCAGGATGCGGCAGCCGCGCAACCCGTGCGCGACTGGTTGCGCACCAGCGGCTTCGAGGATGAGCGGCTGCGGCGCCTGGGCCGGGAGTCGGCGCTGGTGACACGGCGATGATATTGCGCCGCTGCCTGTTCGGCCTGCTGTTGTTGCTGTCGCTGCCGGTTATGGCGCACAAGGCCAGCGACAGCTACCTGGTGCTCGACGTCAAGGGCAGCGAAGTGTCCGGGCAATGGGACATCGCGCTGCGCGACATCGACTTCGCCCTCGGCCTCGACCGCGACGGCAGCGGCGAAATTACCTGGGGCGAATTGCGCGCGCGCCATGCCGATATCGCGGCATGGGCGCTGGGCCGACTGTCGCTGCAGCGCGGCGGGGCCTGTACGCTGCAGGTGGCCGATCACCTGGTCGACTCGCACACCGATGGCGCCTATGCCGTGCTGCAACTCGCCGGCAACTGCCCTGCTGCCAGTGGCGATCTGACGCTTCACTACCGCCTGCTGTTCGAGCTCGATGCCCTGCATCGCGGTTTGCTGCGCCTGAGTCTCGACGGCAGGCCGCAGACCGCCGTGTTTTCGCCGCAGCGGGCCGAGCAGGTTCTTGTTGCGGGTGAGGCGTCGCGCCTGGCCCAGTTCGGCCAGTATCTGGTCGAAGGAATCTGGCATATCTGGATCGGCTTCGATCACATCCTGTTCCTGCTCTCCTTGCTGCTGCCGGCGGTCTTGGTGCATGAGGCGGGACGCTGGCGCGGTGTCGCGCGTTTCGGTGAGGCGCTGCGCGAGGTGCTTTGGGTGGTTACCGCCTTCACAATCGCGCATTCGATCACGCTCTCGCTTGCGGCCCTGGGCCTGGTCTCTCTGCCTTCGCGGCTGGTGGAGTCGGCGATTGCCGCCTCGGTGGTGCTGGCGGCGGCGAACAATCTCAAACCGCTGGTCGAACACCGGCGCTGGATGGTGGCCTTCGGCTTCGGCTTGATCCATGGCTTCGGCTTCGCCAGCGTGCTGACCGAACTGGGGCTCCCGCAGGAGACGCTGGTGCTGTCCCTGCTCGGCTTCAATCTCGGCGTCGAGACCGGCCAGCTCGCCATCGTAGCGGTGTTTCTGCCGTTGGCCTACTATCTGCGCGCTACCGGCTTCTATCGTCGAGCGGTGTTCGCCGGCGGTTCGCTGATCACGCTCGCGATTGCCATGATCTGGCTGGTCGAGCGGGCTTTCGATCTGAAGCTGATCAGCGCCTGAACAGGCGCTCGGCGTTGCCGGAAGCGATCTTTTCGGCGACGTCTTTGGGCAGTTGTGCCAGCCACGAGCGGTAGTCGTTCATGGTGCTGCCGTAGCTGTCCCAGCGCTCATTGATCCAGGTGTCGGAGCCGAGCAGGAAGCGCTCGGGGTAGCGCTCGAACAAGGCCTTCCATTCCGCTGTCAGTTTGCCGCCGGAGGTGATGCCGTAGCGATAGGAGAGTTCGCACCACAGCGCCGGATAGCGATCGAGATAAGCGGCGACTTTTTCCGGCGTGGTGGAAAAGCCGGTATGGGCCCAGACGATCCTCGCCTTCGGGTTGTGGGCGAAGAGGATTTCCAGCGCCTCGTCGTCGGCGTGGGCATGCAGGTAGAGATTTTTTTCGACCGCGAAATCCACGGTGCGCTTGACCCATTTTGTCGCCGCGCCCTTGCCCGAGAGATGGAACTCGCCGATGCCGATGTAGTAGCCGCGCTTGTATTCGGTTTCGATCAGATCCTGAATCGAAGGATCATCCATCCAGGTCTGGATGTCGGCGCGGATGCGGTAGGGCCGGATGAAGGGCACCACCCAGAGGCCCTTCGGCTTCGCTTCGTAGAGTGCACGAGTGCCGTCGTTGGGCCGGCTGGTGGCGAGGATGCCGGTGACGTTCTGCTGCCGGAACAGGCTCAGCACTTTTTCCAGCGGGTAGTAGGGCACGGGTTCCCAGTTGTAGTGCAGATGCGCGTCGAAGATCGGCAGCGGCGCCGGATCGGCGGCGCGAGCTACGGGCGCAGTGGCGATGACCAGCAGCGCTGCGAGCAATCCGTCGAGACGCGTGCCGTTCATCTCAAGGCCCGAGGCACCCCGCTGCAGCCGCATCGGCACCGATCTTCTTCAACTGCGCCGTCTTGGTCGCTTCATCAAGCGTGCCGCTGAGAAAAGCATTGTCGGCGTCCGTCGCAAAGCGCTGACAACTTGGCGGGCTGACAAGAATTCGGGTCCGGTACTGATAGGCCGCGCTGGAATCGCTGGCAACCGGGGCTCCGGGCAGATTGAAGTAAACCTTGGGCTTGCCATCGACGGTGATCGTATGCGTCTTGGGCTTGGGGACAGGCTTCGCGGCAGGCGCAGGTGCCGGAACTGGCGCTGGGGCGTCGGCGAGGGTTGCACCGCTCAGGGTCAGCAGGGCCAGCAAAGCGATTCGGTGTAGTGTGTTCACGAGCTTCTCCGTGCGTAAAAGATAGAGATTCTTAACTATACCGTCACACATCGATGTGGGGCTTCCTTTCTCCAGCTCATTTTGTCGCCGCAAGCAAGCTCCATCGCCTCGATCATCGCTTCGCCTGACGCAGATCGTGCTCCGTCCACAAGGCGCGGGCGAAAGCCTTCCACGCCGCGCCGCCGTGGGTATGGATGTTCGCGTTCGCGCTTTCCTTCATAACGGTCAGCATCAGTTGCGCCAGACCGAAGAGTTCGACGCGGACTCGATCCTGCAAATCGTCCGGTTCGCAGTTGTCTTGACCGATTTTGCAGTCGAGGGCCTCGCGCGCCAGTTCGCGCACCTGCGCGTCGTCGTTCCAGTCGATCCCGAGAATTGCGCCCTTGCGCTCGATCTCGTGTTCGATTTGCAGGGCTTCGCGGGAAAAATTTTCAAAGGCGGTCATGGGGATGATTTCTTGGTGCGACTGGAAGCCTTGGGTTTGGCAATGGTTTTCCGCGCGGCGCCGGGGGCCAATCGTGCGGCGAGAAACCGGGCGAGATAGCGGCCAGTATAGCTACCCTTCACCAGTGCCACAGCTTCCGGTGTGCCAGTGGCGATGATGCGGCCGCCGCCGTCGCCGCCTTCCGGGCCGAGATCGACCACCCAGTCGGCGGTCTTGATCACATCGAGGTTGTGTTCGATGACCACCACGGTGTTGCCGTGGTCGCGCAGGCGATGCAGCACCGAGAGCAGCATTTCGATGTCCTGGAAATGCAGGCCGGTGGTGGGTTCGTCGAGGATGTAGAGCGTGCGCCCGGTGTCGCGTTTGGAAAGTTCCAGCGCCAGCTTGACGCGCTGCGCCTCGCCGCCGGAAAGCGTGGTGGCCGACTGGCCGAGCTGGATGTAGGAGAGGCCTACATCCACCAGCGTCTGCAATTTGCGCGCGACCACCGGTACCGGATCGAAGAATTCGCGCGCCTGTTCCACGGTCATGTTGAGCACTTCGTGGATGGTCTTGCCCTTGTAGCGGACTTCCAGCGTCTCGCGGTTGTAGCGCTTGCCGTGGCAGACATCGCAGGGCACGAAGATGTCGGGCAGGAAATGCATTTCCACCTTGATCATGCCGTCCCCCTGGCAGGCCTCGCAGCGCCCGCCCTTGACGTTGAAGCTGAAGCGCCCCGGGCTGTAGCCGCGTTCGCGCGATTGGGGCACGCCGGCGAAGAGTTCGCGGATCGGCGTCAGCAGGCCCGTGTAGGTCGCCGGGTTGGAACGCGGCGTGCGGCCGATCGGCGACTGGTCGACGTTGATCACCTTGTCGAAGAATTCGAGGCCTTCGATCTCGCGGTGCGCGGCCGGCTCGACCGCCGAGCCGTAGAGATGGCGCGCGGCGGCAGCGTAGAGCGTGTCGTTGATCAGGGTCGATTTGCCCGAACCGGAGACGCCGGTGATGCAGGTCAGCAGGCCGACGGGGATATTCAGGTCGACGTGCTTCAGGTTGTTGCCGCTGGCCTCGCGAATGCACAGTTCGCGCAGCGCGTTGGGTGGCGTGCGCTTGGCCGGGATCGCGATTTCGCGCCGGCCTGAGAGGAAGGCGCCGGTCATCGATGCGCTGTTGGCCGCAACCTGAGCCGGCGTACCTTCTGCCACCACGCGGCCGCCGTGCTCGCCGGCGCCGGGGCCCATGTCCACCACGTAGTCGGCGGATTCGATGGCTTCGAGGTCGTGCTCGACCACGATCACCGTGTTGCCCAAGTCGCGCAGGTGCGTCAGTGTCTCCAGCAGGCGCGCATTGTCGCGCTGGTGCAGGCCGATCGAGGGTTCGTCGAGCACATACATCACGCCCGTCAAACCCGAGCCGATCTGCGAGGCCAGCCGGATGCGCTGCGCCTCGCCGCCCGAGAGCGTTTCCGCCGAGCGGTCGAGCGAGAGGTAATCGAGCCCGACGTTTATGAGGAAGGACAGCCGCGCCGTGATTTCCTTGAGTATCTTTTCGCCGACCTGCGCCTTCTGTCCGGTCAGTTGCAACAGGTTGAAGAAGTCGCGGCAATTGATCAGCGAGAGGCGGCTGATGTCGGAGATGGTCTTGCCGCCGACAAAGACGTGGCGCGCCTCGCGGCGCAGGCGCATGCCGCCGCATTCGGGGCAGGGCTTGTTGTTGAGGTACTTCGATAATTCTTCGCGCACCGCCATCGAGTCGGTCTCGCGGTAGCGGCGTTCAAGGCTGGGGATGATGCCCTCGAAGGCGTGCGTGCGGTCGAAGCGGGTGCCTTTTTCGTTCAGATATTTGAACTTGATCTGCTCCTTGCCAGAGCCGTAGAGCACGATGTTGGCGGTCGCTGCCGGCAGCTTCTCGAACGGAACATTGGTGTCGATGCCGTAGTGCGCGGCCAATGACTCCAGCATCTGGAAATAGAACTGGTTGCGCCGATCCCAGCCCTTGATGGCGCCGGCGGCCAGGCTCAGGTGCGGATAGGCGACGACGCGCGCCGGGTCGAAGAACTGGATCTGGCCAAGGCCGTCGCATTTCTGGCAGGCGCCCATCGGGTTGTTGAAGGAGAACAGGCGCGGCTCCAGCTCCTGCAGCGCGTAGTTGCAGACCGGGCAGGCGAACTTCGAGGAGAACAGGTACTCCTTGCCGGTGTCCATTTCCACGGCCAGCGCGCGGCCCTCGGCATGCATCAGCGCGGTCTCGAAGCTTTCCGCCAGGCGCTGGCGCACGTCAGGCCGCACCTTGAGCCGATCGACCACGATGTCGATGGTGTGCTTGTGCGTCTTGGCCAGTTTCGGCAATGTGTCGATGTCGTGCACCTTCCCGTCCACGCGCAGGCGCACGAAGCCCTGCGCGCGCAGCTCGGCGAAGAGGTCGAGCTGCTCGCCCTTGCGGTTGGCGACCACCGGGGCGAGGATCATCAGCTTGGTGTCTTCCGGCAGGGCGAGCACGTGGTCGACCATTTGCGAGACGCTGTTGGCTTCCAGCGGCAGGTCGTGGTCGGGGCAGTGCGGCGTGCCGGCGCGGGCGTAGAGCAGGCGCAGGTAATCGTGGATCTCGGTGACAGTGCCGACCGTGGAACGCGGGTTGTGGCTGGTGGCCTTCTGCTCGATCGAGATCGCCGGCGAGAGGCCTTCGATCAGGTCGACATCGGGCTTTTCCATCAGTTGCAGGAACTGCCGCGCATAGGCCGAAAGCGATTCGACATAGCGGCGCTGGCCCTCCGCATAGAGCGTGTCGAAAGCCAGCGACGACTTGCCCGAGCCGGACAGGCCGGTGATGACCGTCAGCTTGTTGCGCGGCAGGTCGAGGCCGATGTTCTTCAGGTTGTGCGTTCGCGCGCCGCGAATCTTGATGTATTCCATGATGCGAGATCGAGGTTGGGGAACCGGAAACTATACCCCGCCGGGGATTCGATAGCCACCGCGCCCTGGACCCCGCCGCGGGAGGGGTCGCCGTGCCGCCGGCGCCGACTTCTGCACGGATTGGAGTCGCCCAGGGTTGGTCCCCCGTGGCGTATCGCTGCAGTGCATCGGCCCGTTCAATTTATCTATTTGCCGGCGTGGTGGCGCGCGACTAAGCTCCCCGGTCTTGTCTGAAGGCCTGTCCAAAGGGGACCGCATGCAATCCGGACCGCGTGAAATCGTCACTCCCTTTCGCCCGATTCCGCTCGACGTTCCCGAGGGGATGAAGCCGAACGAGTTCTTCAACAGCACCGAGAACCTCAACGACCTGGTGCACAACAACGGCCTGCTGCTGAATCCCGAAGGCCTGCTGCTCTATCGCAAAGCGCTCGGCCACAGCAACGAGTTCGACGCCTCGATCATCTACAACACCTCGCAGACCATCCTCGATCCGCTCGGCCGCCCGGTGCGCCGGACCCAGGTACCCGACGCCGTGAAGAACGTCTGGAACCGCATGAACCAGATCATCATCGAGTTCATGCTGGAGCGCTATCCCGATCCGGCACGGCACCTGGTGCTGGCCGGCGAGGCCAGCCTCGACGCCACCTGGCCATTGACCTCGCCGGGCGTGCCGAGCATCCGCATGCTGCACAACCACTTCATCGTCTTCGACCAGGAAGAACTGTGTGCCGCGCCGCTGGCCGACGCCGACAACCCGAACCTCACCGATGGCGGCCAGCACTCGCTGTTCCAGGCCCACATGCGCGACGTGTACCGTGCCTTCTTCGCCGGACTCGACTTGCAGATCCTCCGCCCCTGCGAGGACGGCGCCTGCCGCCTGGCCCTGACCGGCTACCCGCAGGGGCTGCCGAGCTGGGAGATCCAGGGCGGCGTCACGGCACTGAAGGAAGTGCGTTTCTGGAAGGAATACGACACCCTCCTCAAGGGCTTCATCGATTTCTACCGGACCTTTTTCACGCAGGTTTCGACGCGCAACGCGCCGCTGCCGCGCGACATCCATTTCCCCGCGCTGGTCGAGGCCAAGCTCCAGTTCGACAACGATTTCCTCAGGACGGCGAAGATGGTGCGCGACCGCTGCATCAAGGATGCCAAGTACGCCAACGCCATCCGCTGGCAGCCGGCCTTCAAGCAACTGATCTACCGCAACGACAACGGCAATCTGATCGTCACCATCAGCCAGAACTCCATCGGCAACGCCATCACCGAAATGCTCGGCGTCGTGGTCAAGCGCGCGCCGGACGCTGGGGCCTATGGCCGAGCCGAACCGGCGCTGATCGCCCGGCTGCTGGAGGTGAGGCGGCGCCTGGTGGAGGCCGACCTCGGCGAGGCGATCGCCACCCCGTACTGGGGGGCGGTGTAGCCGCCGTCCCGCCAGCGCCGACTTTC
>JBAZOF010000124.1:0-7998 GCA_041648855.1 Sulfuritalea sp.
CACGGCACAGAGCAGGAAGAAGCCGAGCCAGCCCATCTGCTCCACCAGATAACCGGTCGTGGCATTGATGAAGGTGCGCGGCACGGCGGCCAAACTGGTGAATAGCGCCAGTTGTGTCGCGGTATACAAGGGATGGGTAGCGCGCGCGATGAAGGCGACGAAGGCTGCGGTGCCGAGGCCGACGCCCAGCGCCTCGAAGCCGATCACCAGGGCCAGCTGCGTCAGCTCTGCCGCACCCACCGCAGCGCGCGGGCCGAGCCACGCCAGCCAGGCAAAGCCGAAGATCGACACCAGCTGCACCACGCCGAACAGCCACAGCGCGCGATTGATGCCCAGCCTGACCATCCACAGCCCGCCGATCAGCCCGCCGATCACCGCCGGCCACAAGCCGGCGTTCTTCGCCACGATGCCGATCTGCGACTTGGCGAAACCCATGTCCAGATAGAAGGGCGTCGCCAGCGCCGTGCACATCGAATCGCCCAGCTTGTAGAGGAAGATGAAGCCGAGAATCATCAGCGCCTCGCGCAGCCCGGCGCGGTTGATGAACTCGTGGAAGGGCTCGACCACCGCATCGCGCAGCGTCCGCGGCGCGTTGCCCGCCACCGCCGGCTCGCGCGCGAACAACGCCAGCCCCATGCCCGGCAGCATGAACAGCGCGGTGATGACGAAGACCTGCAGCCAGGGCAGGCGGTCGGCCAGGATCAGCGAGAGCGAACCCGGCACCAGCCCGGCGATGCGGTAGGCATTGACATGCACCGAGTTGCCCAGCCCCAGCTCGGCCTCCGAAAGAATCTCGCGCCGGTAGGCATCGAGCGCGATGTCCTGCGTCGCCGACAGCAGCGCCACCGCGGCGGTGAGCCAGAGAATCGGCACGATCTCGCTGCCCGGCGCGAACAGGCCGAGCGAGGCAATGCAAAGCAGCAGGCCGATCTGCGTGATCAGCATCCAACCGCGGCGCCTGCCGAGCGGCGGCGCATAGCGGTCGAGCAGCGGCGACCAGAGGAACTTCCAGGTGTAGGGAAACTGGATCAGCGCGAAGAGGCCGATGGTCTTCAGGTCGACGCCCTCCGAACGCAGCCAGGCCGGCACCAGGTTGAGCAGCAGATACAGCGGCAGCCCCGACGAGAAGCCGGTGAACACGCAGATCAGCATGCGCCGGGTGAACAGCGCGGCGAGCCAGGGCGGCATCAAGGCAATCGGTCAGCTGCCGGACGGCTCGCGACGCCTTGTTGCGGGGCGACGGGGTTGCCCACCGGCAACCGGCTCGGCGAGGCGGCCCGTAACGTACTTGTGCAGAACGCTGGCGATCAGCGTCTGGTAGGGCACACCTTCTTCCAGCGCCCTGACTTGAATATCGCTCAGATCGCCGGAGGACAGGCGAATATTGACCCGCCGATCCTTGATGGCGGTTGCCCTTGCCGCCGCCTTGAATTTGGCGAGTTCGGCCTTGCTGGCAACCGACTTCAACTTGCCTTTGTCGAAAGCGCTGAGGACTTCAAGCTCGTAGGCGTCAATCTTCGGCATCTGTTTCACCCTGATTCAAATAGTCCCGGGTTGCCTTGCGGCTCGGGATTGCGGTCTTGAGGAAGAAATAGTCCTCCTCTTCAACAAACGGCACCAGGTACGCATAGTTGTCGCATGCGACCACAAGAACGCGCTGCCTGGGGTACTTCGCCTGGTTCGGATGCGCCAGGATATCCAGCAGGCCACCCGCCTCGATGGAGACGACAATGCTTTCGAACGAAATGCCCCGCTCCGTTTTCAGGGTCTCGCTCTTCTGCGGGCTCCAGCGGAAGGGCTTCATGTGCGAATGCTACGCTGCTGTGTGCCTTTTGTCACCACACCGGGAAGCAACGGTTCCGCGATGCCCATCCTGTCGATGGGGCTGACCACTCCTCGTCCACCCTTGTTCAGCACGTGGGTGTAGATCATCGTCGTCGACACATCGGAATGCCCGAGCAGCTCCTGCACCGTGCGGATGTCGTAGCCGCTCTCCAGCAAGTGGGTGGCGAAGCTGTGGCGCAGGGTGTGCGGCGTGGCGGGCTTGACGACTCCGGCATCGCGCACCGCCTGCTTCATCGCGCGCTGCACGGCCTGGTCCTGCAAATGGTGGCGACGGATGCATCCGTCGCGGGGATCGGTCGACAGATTCCCGGAAGGAAACACAAACTGCCAACCCCATTCGCGACCAGCGCGGGGATATTTGCGCGCCAGCGCATACGGCAGGGAAACCTCGCCGCCGCCATCGGCAATGTCCTTTTCATGCAGCGCCCGCACTCTGGACAGATGTTCCTGCAGCGGCTTCGCCGCCGTTGCCGACAGCATGGTGACACGATCCTTGAAACCCTTGCCGTCGCGCACAAGAATTTCACCGCGGGCAAAGTCGATGTCCTTTACCCGCAAGCGCAGGCACTCCATGAGCCGCAGCCCCGCGCCATACAACAGGCTGGCGATCAACCAATGCGTACCCGTCAGGCGCGACAATATCAAATGGACTTCATCGCGGGTCAGTACCACCGGCAGGCGCCGGGGTGCCTTCGCCTGCTCGACGTTGTCGAGCCAGGGCAGCTCGTTACCCAGTACCTCGCGATACAGAAACAGCAAGGCACTCTTCGCCTGGTTCTGCGTCGATGCCGCCACCCGGCCGGCAACCGCCAGATGGGTAAGAAACGCTTCCACATCGCCAGCGCCAAGCTCGCGCGGATGACGCTTGCCAAAATGCCGGATAAATCGTTTAATCCAATCGACGTATGTCTGTTCGGTACGCAGGCTGTAGTGTTTGAGGCGAATCTTGCCCCTGATTTGATCAAACAGGCGAGGTGTCGCGGCAGTTTCGGAACACGCCGGTATGGAGTTCATTTTTTAGGCCCCACTAAAAATGACCAAGTCACTGATGAATATCAGCTTAGCACATTACCTGTTTTTTTATACAGCCCACTTGATGGATAATTTTCCATCATTTAGGCGGCAGACTTAACGTTAGCTCTTTTCAACAGAGGATCACGAGATGCCGTTCTTCAATGGTCGACTTCTGCCAAATCCCGTACAAGAGTACGTCGCGTGGCTTGACATCATGGGTACTCAGTCGCAAATGGCTCGCTCGATAGCAATTACGGCCAATTTCATTTTCAAACTGCACGCCTCGGCGTTGCTCGCCCCACGCGCTGGCGTTGTGCTTTATCCGGTAATGGATGGCCTCTACGCGTCATCGTCGGATCAGAACGCCATCCTGGAGTTCTTGCGCGCAGTGTTTGTCGAACTTGGCGGCGACTTCAATACTGCAAACGATCCGCTACATCGTTTCATTATCCGCGGGGCGATCGCGTTCGGACCGGTAATACACGGGAGCGCAGTTCCTGCGAACGCCTCCAATTCCTTTCAGACACCTCAAGGCACTATTTACAAGGACTCCATTCTCCTTGGCATGCCGATGGCACAGGCACATCAAAACGAAAGCCTCGCCCCACCATTTGGACTGTTTGTTCATGAGTCAGCGAGAGCATTTGCTCCTGTCAACGCAAGTCCGTTGCATCACGTTTGGTGGAAATGGGTAAATCCGGGGAATGCGGCCGTATGGAACACACTGAGCCAGACGCTTCAAACGCACTATCAGTGGTGCGCACAGCGGCCTGAGTCCATACTTTACGGTCGAGAGCGAATTGCCGCCCATGCAGATCTGGCAGAACAATACTTCGCATGAGCTAACCCGGCAGTCCACACGGACGCTGCGCGATAAAGCTGCGCAGCGCCGGTGACTTCTACGTTAGAGCGCACAACCTATGCAGCGTTATGACGAAAAACAATTTCTGGATCTCCTACAGGAGTACAAGTCCGACGACGTCAGAAAGGCGCGTCGTAATCTGAGCGTCATTTCATTTGTCGTCATTTCTGTCTGGGTGTTGGGAATCAAACTAACTGAGTTGAAAGTTTTCGGAGTCGATCTAACAAAGTCATCTGAACTAAACGTACTGTTGCTTGGCTTGGCGCTAACTGGATATTGGTTGGTTATGTTCTCTTTGGCATGGCGGCATGACAGAGAGATTCAAAAGGAAAGATCAGTCCAAATTACCGCTGTGGTTACTCACTTGAACGAGCGGCTGGAAACGATTGAGAAAATCAAAGATGAGAACAAAGGCCGCAGCGGCTATGTTCCAGACGACTATGCGGAAGTTAAGACCGCCCTTGAGATATATGAACGGCAAAAACTGCGAACCGCTACCGCCACAACACTTGGGCGGGTAATGGGCGATATGGAGCTGTACATTCCATTCGCCTTGGCGTTGTTGTGCGCAAGCATCCTAATAGTAGGGGTTGCCCGTGCGCTCTAACCCTGCGATCGACCCCGTTCGCTTCGCTCTCTGGACGCTGCGCGATGAAGCCGCGCAGCGCCGGTCACCTTGAACGTTGGGCGTCATGAGATGCTGCGTCGCTTAGTAACCAGAATCGCTATTTTTAGACTCTGCCGCCGTGCCAAACAGCAGGCAGCGCGTCGTGGTGTTCGCGCATCAATATATTGGTTTGGCGTGTACTACATTCATCCCAAGCACCTAGCAGTAATCGTTCGGGTACGCACAGACCAAGAGAAAGCCAGATTGAACAACGACAACACTTTTCTCGCCGATGTGCGGAACGAATTGGCTGCTGTGGACTATCCCATAGAGGGGCGCGAAGGCGTCGGCTTCGAAGTCGAATCCTACGAAACCGTAGCCCGTGACTTCAAGGGCAGTTGGTATTACAGGTTCAAATGAATATGCTGCCAACTTTCGCGGCTTGTTCAGTCGCCGTATCGCCAGCGCCGACTTTTCTTGTGGCTTGTTTTTCTATAGCCATTCGAAGCATCACGCCCAACCCGGCGGTCGACCGCGTTCGCTTCGCTCTCTGGACGCTGCGCGATGAGGCCGCGCAGCGCCGGTCACCTTGAACGTTGGGGCACATCACTATGAGCGAAGTCGGACGTATCTTCTCTCTCGGGCGGTCTGGCGCATGAGCCTTGTTCGACGCTCCTTTTCAAAGCACTTCTGCCCCAGTTGCGGGAGCCAAGTGTCCCGCCTCAAACCGTCTTTTGCCGAGGGCATGCTGCAAGAGGTTGCGCTCTTCGTTCCAGTCGTGTTCGTTTGGCTAATTTGCGCTGCCTTTGTTGAGCGTCTCGGTGGTGGTCTTGCTTTCGCCGCCATCGTTAGTGGAGCGGTCGCATGGCCTCTGTTCAATCCTTGGTTCTTTGCAATGTCGTCGTTTCGTTGCAAGTCTTGCGGCGGCGTGTTCCGCCATCAACAGTTGGTTTGCCGCGGCTGGGGCATCGTCTTCTAGCATGAGCCACTGTGCCCCAACCCATCATTCCACCGGACCTGCGCGAAAAGCCGCGCAGGCCGGTGAATTCAGACGTCGAAGCTGCAGAAAAGCCCCTTTTCGAGTCGCACAATGAGGTCGCCAAATGGCGCGAGTTCCTTCGCGCCATTTGTCATTTCGCCGTCGGGCTAATCAAGTCGCCGTACCACCAGCGCCGACTTTCAAGGCTTGCGGTTTGCAGCCTTGCCTTCAGGCTCGTCCTGCCCCGTTCTTCCTGCTGCGCATGGCCGTGATGCGCCTTCGTCGAAGGGCAAGGTGCGCGCTGAAAGCCTGCGCGAGGGCTGGTTCGCCGCACGCTTCGAGGAAGCACGGACCTGCTTCGACTAGGCACGGGTCGACACCCGATCCCGCCCCAGTCGCTTCGACTCGTAGAGCGCCTCGTCGGCGCGGGCGAACAGCGCGTCGAGGCTTTCGCCCTTGACATGGCCTGCGGCGCCCATGCTGCACGTGACGTGGCGGTCGAGCCCGGCCGCCGGAGGTGGCGCCTGCGTCAGGCGTTGCCGCAGACGTTCGGCGCAGGCCACCGCGTCGTCGGTCGACGCCTCGGGCAGCAGGATGGCGAATTCATCGCCGCCGAGCCGACCGACCACATCGATGGCACGGCAGCTTTCGCGCATGATCGCCGCGAGGGAACGCAAGACCGCATCGCCGGCCGCGTGGCCATGGACATCGTTGACCTGCTTGAAGTAGTCGGTGTCGATCAGCAGCAGGGCGAGCGAATGGCCCTGGCGCTCGGCCTGGGCGATCAGGTAGGCGCCCATTTCATGGAAGGCGCCCCGGTTGAAGAGCCCTGTCAGGGCATCGGTGCGCGCCCGCCGCTCGGCCACCTGCCGCGCCTGCTCGACCTCCAGGGAAAGCTCGAAGGAACGGCGGATGAAGCCGCCCAAGCGGCGGATGGCACTGGTGCCCACCGCCGCCAGCGCAATGCCGCCGATGGCCATGCAGACGAAGGCCGCCTCCTGCCGCAGCAGGAAGACCAGCGTCACCGGCGCGAGGAAGGACAACAGCGAGACCACGGCCGCCCTCTGGTGCGCCGCGTAGTTCAGCGCCGAGCCGCCGGCCATGCCCATCAGGAACACGTAGGTCACCGCCTGGTGAAAGTCCGATCCGGCGGGCAGGATGTACAGTCCGCCCAGTCCCCAGGCCAGGCTGGCCAGGGTCAGGCTGATGGCGAATATCCGCTCCCAGCGGTCCAGGTCGGCATCGGGCAGGCTGCGGCGGAAGGCGAGGGCGGCGACGAAGCGGGCAACGAAGAGCAGCGTCAGCGCCCCAAGCCAGAGCAGCAGACGCGTCCGGTCGCCGGCCTCCCAGAGGGCGATGCAAAGCATGCCGGCGATGACCGGGCTGACCAGGGAGGCAAGACGGGTCTGGTCGAATACGACCACCAGCAGCGACAGGCGCAGATGCCGCTCGGCATCCTCCGCTTCGGGCAAAGCGGCGGCCTGTCCCTCAAGGACGGGCTCGACATCGGGTTTCAGCGTGCTGGCCATCTTTATCCTTTCCGACTGGGCGTGCGTCGACTGGAAGGAGGTGCGGCAACTATTTGTCGGGACTGCGCTCCACGTACCCGGCCTCCAGCTGACTGCGGATGGCCAGGATGAATACCGTATCGATTTCCGCCACCTCAGTCCAGAGGGGTCTACCATCGAAATTGTCGCGAATGATAGAGCGTGTGGAAGCCGCACGCAGCGTAGCGAAGCGTTGGACCTCTCATAAGGAGCGCACATGCCATACGTCATCACTGCCGAGCATCTCGCCGCCATCGCAGGGCGTGCCAGACCCCTGATGGCGAATCTTGCCGAATGGATCAATGCAACCTGCCCGCTGTACGAGATCGACACGCCGCAGGAGTACTGCCACTTCCTCGCCCAGGCCTGCCACGAGACGGATCACTTCAAGACACTCCGCGAATACGCCTCCGGCCGCGCCTACGAAGGACGTGTCGACCTCGGAAACACCAGGCCGGGCGATGGCCCGCGATACAAGGGCCGCGGCATCTTCCAGACCACCGGAAGGGCCAACTACCTGCAGTTGGGCATCAAGAAGGGCCACCGGGATCTTTTCATCAACAACCCGGAGCTGCTCGAACAACCGGAGTACGCGGTATGGAGCGCGTGCGAGTACTGGCAGACCCGGGGACTCAACGACGCCGCCAATCACGCCGCCACGGACGTATTGAAGAAGAAGTACCGGAAGAACATCATCGACGTCTCGCCCGTGGAATACATCAGCCTCACCATCAACGGCGGGTACAACGGCATGGACGAGCGGAAGAAGTTTTATGCCATCGCGCAGCAGGTGCTGGTCGAGGCGACGGCACTGCCCGACCGCTAGCGGCCGGCATCGCCGGCACGCAGAGGGGTATCATTCCCGGGCCCCGGGTCCGACGTGGAACCGCTCTACCCATGAAGAAAGCGCCGCAATGAGCACTGCTTACCTGATCGGACACCTCACCATCAAGGATGCCGACAAATGGGCCATGTACCGCAGCCAGGTTCCGGCCACGCTGGAACCCTGGGGCGCCGAGCTGGTGTTCCGCGGACAGCGAGCCGAGGTGCTGGCCGGGGAGCATCCGCACACCGACGTGGTGGTGATCCGCTTCCCCAGCCGCGAGGCGATCGCCGGCTGGCACGCCTCCGCTGCGTATCAGGC
>JBAZOF010000125.1:0-7921 GCA_041648855.1 Sulfuritalea sp.
CGCGCTGGCCGGAACCACCTTCCCGATCGACCGCGAGGCCGTGGCGCGCGAACTCGGCTTCGAATCCGTCTGCGAGAACTCGCTGGACGCCGTTTCCGACCGCGATTTCGCCATCGAATTCTGTGCCGCCGCCTCACTCGTGATGACCCACGTTTCGCGCTTCTCGGAAGAGCTGATTCTGTGGATGAGCCCCCGCATCGGCTTCATCGACCTCGCCGACCGCTTCTGCACCGGTTCGTCGATCATGCCGCAAAAGAAGAACCCCGACGTGCCAGAGCTCGCGCGCGGCAAGACCGGCCGCGTCTTCGGCCACCTGATGGGCCTGCTCACCCTGATGAAGGGCCAGCCGCTGGCCTACAACAAGGACAATCAGGAAGACAAGGAACCCCTGTTCGACACCGCCGACACGCTGTGCGACACCTTGCGCATCTTTGCCGATCTGGTGCCGGGCATCCGGGTCAAGCCCGAAGCCATGGCCGCCGCCCTGCGCCAGGGCTACGCCACGGCGACGGACCTGGCCGACTATCTGGTGAAAAAGGGATTACCGTTTCGCGACGCCCACGAAGCGGTGGCCCGCGCCGTGCGCGCCTGCGAGGCGCGCGGCTGCGACCTGCCGGATCTGACACTCGACGAATTGCGCTCGTTCTCGCCGCTGGTGGGCGACGACGCCTTCGCCGTGTTGACCGTGGCCGGCTCGCTCGCCGCCCGTGACCACCTCGGCGGCACCGCGCCGGGCGCAGGTGATCGCCGCAATTGCACGTTCCCGCGCGCGGCTCTGATCACTGATCGATGGCCATTCCCGAGCGCATCGGCAAGTACGAGATTCGCAAGAAGCTCGGGGAAGGCGCCACATCGATCGTCTACCTCGGCTACGACCCGTTCGCCGAGAGGGAAGTCGCGGTCAAGGCGATCTTCCCCGAGGTGCTGCGCGACAAGGAGCGCGGCCGGCTCTATCGCAATCTGCTGATGACAGAGGCTTCGCTGGCCGGAAAGCTCCAGCATCCGCACATCGTGCAGATTTTCGATGCAGTGCTGGACGACGAACAAAGCTACGTCGTCATGGAATACGTCAGGGGCGGCACCCTGGAACCCTTCTGCACCCCCAGCACGCTGCTGCCGGTCGATCGCCTGGTGGAGATGATCTTCAAATGCACTCGCGCACTCGACTACGCTTTTCGCGCCGGCATAACCCATCGCGACATCAAACCGGCGAACATCCTGCTGGTCAATGCGGGCGATAGCGCCGAACGGGCCAGCGGCGACATCAAGATCTCCGATTTCGGCGCGGCCATGCTGACCAGTTCCGAACAAACGCGTACCCAGGTATCGGGTGTCGGCTCGCCGGCCTACATGTCGCCGCAGCAGGTTCGCGACATGGCGCTCAATCACCAGACCGACATCTACTCGCTGGGCGTGGTGATGTATCAGTTGCTCACTGGCCGGTTACCGTTCCAGTCGACCTCCAACTACGGAATGATCTACCAGATCTGCAATACCGATCCGCCACCCCCGTCGACCTTCCGCACCGACATGCCGGTGAGCCTCGATGCCGTGGTCGCCCGCGCCATGCAGAAGGAAATCGAGGCGCGCTACCAGAGCTGGGAGGAGTTCTCCCACGATCTGGCCCAATCCTTCCGCAACAAGCAACTCCTGGCACAGCGCCAGGCATTTCCGGATAGCGAGAAATTCGAAGCGCTTCGCGCGCTGCATTTCTTCTACGAGTTTTCGGACGTCCACCTGTGGGAAGTGGTGCGCTTCTCGCGCTGGGACGAAGTCGCTGCCGGCACCGTGATCATGCGGGATGGCGAACGCGGCGATTTTTTCGCGTTCGTGCTCGACGGGGAACTGACGGTTTCGAAGATCGGCCATTCGCTGGGCACACTGGCAGCCGGCGAATGTTTCGGCGAAATGGCCATCATCCGCCGTGGCGAACATACGCGGGGCGCAGACGTGGTAGCTCAGACCGCCACACGCGTCGTCACCATTTCTGCACAAGCCCTGCAGCACGCCTCGGACGTTTGCAGGATGCACTTCTATCAGGGCTTTCTTGACGTCGTCGCCAGTCGCCTGGCTGATGCCAATGCCCGACTGGCATCGCTTTGACGTCGGACGCTTCGACGCCTGAATCCAGCGCCGAATTCGACTTGATTGCGGCGACGATTGCCCAGCGCACCGGAATCCCCTTCAGGCCCCGTGCGGCCTGCCCCGTCAGCGGCGGCTCGATTCACCGCGCCTGGCACGTCGACGACGGCAGCCGCCACTATTTTGTAAAGACCAACGCGCTTGCCGCCGCGCCAATGTTTGCCGCGGAAGCGCAGGGACTGCAAGCGCTGTCCGTCGCCGCCGTAGTACCAACGCCGACTTTCATCGCCTTGGGTCAAACCGAAACCCGGGCCTTTCTGGTGCTCGACTATCTCGATCTGGCGGCACTGGATCGGGCCGGCGGTGCCGCTTTGGGTGCGGCACTGGCAAAACTGCACCGAGTGACGGGCGACTCGTTCGGCTGGCACCAGGACAACTACATCGGGGCAACGCCCCAATCCAATGCGCCGCATCCGGGCTGGCCGCATTTCTTCGGCGAACGACGCTTGCGCCCGCAGCTGCAGCTCGCGCTGCAAAACGGCATGGACAAAGCGCTGGTGGCGAAAGGCCACGCCGTGATCGAACGCATCGGCGGCCTCTTCATCGATTATCAGCCGGCACCGAGCCTGCTGCACGGCGACCTGTGGTCGGGCAACGCGGCGCAGACCCGCGACGGCACAGCGGTGATATTCGATCCGGCCTGTTACTACGGCGACCGTGAAACCGACCTCGCCATGGCGGAACTTTTCGGCGGCTTTCCCACCAGCTTCTTTGCGGCCTATCGGGCGGCGTGGCCGCCCGACTCAGGCTATGAGACGCGCAAGCCGCTCTACAACCTGTACCACATCCTCAACCACTTCAACCTGTTCGGCGGCGCCTATCTGGGACAGGCGCAGCGCATGATCGAAGGACTGCTGAGAGCACTGAGACGCTAACTCAGGATGCGTTGACAATCGGCTCGAGCTGCTTCTGCAACTCACCCGACTGATACATCTCGGTCATGATGTCGCTGCCGCCGACGAACTCGCCGCTGATATAGAGTTGCGGCACGGTCGGCCAGTTGGCGTAATCCTTGACGCCCTGGCGAACGTCCGGATCGGTCAACACATCGACCGTAACAAGATTCTTGACGCCGCATGCCTGCAGAATCTGGATCGCACGCGCGGAAAAGCCGCACTGCGGCATCTGCGGCGTACCCTTCATGTAGAGCACGACGGGGTTGCCGGTAACGGTATCGTGAATTTTCTGCTTGATGTCCATGGGATGACCTGCTAAATAGTTGAGTAAATAAGTCAGTTATTGTAGTGGCGCAACGCCCTGTCGGTCAAGTGACCGATGTAAGGTTCGCAGAGCCTGCGCGTCAAATCAGTACACTTGCCCGAGATCGAGGATCACCATGCAAATCAGCCGCCCCGACGACATCGCCCCATCCGACATCACACCGCGCGCCCTGTTCGACCGCCGCCGCGAGTTTCTGCGTCTGTCCGCCGGCGCCGCGCTGGCCGGCATGGTGCCGACGGCACAGGCGAAGCTGGGTCCTGGCCGTCCCAGTGTCTTTTCGACCACCGAAACGCCGACGCCGCTCAAGCATGTCACCGGCTACAACAACTATTACGAGTTCGGCACCGACAAGGAAGACCCGGCGCGCACGGCGCATGCGCTGCGGGTGCGGCCATGGACGGTAAGCATCGAGGGCCTGGTAAAACAGCCGAAGACACTGGGCATCGAGGACATCCTGAAGCTGGCGCCGCTCGAAGATCGCATCTATCGCATGCGCTGCGTCGAGGGATGGAGCATGGTGATTCCCTGGCTCGGTTTCCCGGTGGCCAGCCTGCTGAAACAGGTCGAGCCGCTGGGCAGCGCGAGGTATGTCGAGTTCATCACGGCGGTGCAGCCGGAAACCATGCCCGGTGTCCGCAGCCGCGTGCTCGACTGGCCCTATGTCGAAGGCCTGCGGCTGGATGAAGCCATGCATCCGCTGGCCATCATTGCCGTCGGCCTTTACGGCGACGTGCTGCCGAACCAGAACGGTGCGCCATTGCGCCTGGTGGTGCCGTGGAAATACGGCTTCAAGAGCGGCAAGTCGATCGTCAGGATTCGTCTCACCGACAGCGAGCCGCGCACCTCGTGGATGAAAGCCGGGCCACGCGAATACGGCTTCTATTCCAACGTGAACCCCGAGGTCGATCACCCGCGCTGGAGCCAGGCCACCGAGCGTCGCATCGGTGAATTCAGCAAGCGCAAGACGCTGATGTTCAACGGCTATGCCGAGCAGGTCAGCCAGCTCTACACCGGCATGGATTTGAGGAAGCAGTTTTGAACCTGCTCCTGATCAAACCACCGCTCTTTGTCGCCTGCCTCGCACCGCTGGCCTACTATGTTTGGGGCGTGCAGGCCGACACGCTGGGCGCCAATCCGATCGAGGCCGTGACGCGCGGCCTTGGCACATGGGCGCTGAATTTTCTCCTGATCACACTGACGGTAACACCGCTGCGCAAATTCTCCGGATGGGCGTGGCTGGGCCGCTTGCGCCGGATGCTGGGGCTGTTCGTATTCTTCTACGCGACCTTGCACCTGACCACGTACTTGTGGTTCGACCAGTTCTTCGACTGGCCGGCGATTGCCAAGGACATCCTGAAGCGTCCTTTCATCACCGTCGGCATGATCAGCTTCGCACTGCTGGTGCCGCTGGCGGCGACCTCGAATGCCTTCGCCATCCGCAAGCTCGGCGGCCGCCGCTGGCAGGAACTGCATCGCAGCGTCTACCTGATCGGCCTGCTGGCCGTGCTGCACTATTCCTGGATGGTCAAGGCCGACCTCAGCAAGCCGCTGGTCTATGCGCTCATGGTCGGCGTCCTGCTCGGCCTGCGGGTCTGGTGGCGAGTGCAGGAGCGCAACCGGCAACTGGTCGGCGCCTATTTGCCCAAGCCGCGCGGGCGCGTCATTTCGATTGCCGTCAAAAAGTAGTCTTGGTCAGACGGATCAGGCGAAACCAGCCTGAGGCCAGCGCCGGCTCGTTGGCCGTCACTTTGAGGCCGCCAACTGCGTCCAGCACATCGTCAAAGACGACATCGAGGCGCGTCGCGACGTGACGCGTCAGCGGATTGAGCACGCGCTTCCAGCCGGCTTCGCCGCGCCGCAGGAACTTGTCGAACACCAGCAGCTCTCCGCCGGGCTTCAAGACGCGCACCGCCTCGGCCAGACAGAAAGTCGGCGCTGGTACCACGGCGAGTATCAGGTGCAGCACCGCCACATCGAAGCTGGCATCGTGAAACGGCAGGCGCTGGACGTCGCCGCGCAAGGGCGTGAAGTGCAGGCCGGCGGCACGCGGACGGGCGCGGGCGAGCATGGCCGCCGTGAGATCGAGCCCGACATAGCGATGCTGCGCCGGCAGATGCGGCAGGTCGAGCCCGGTGCCGACCCCCAGCAGCAACACGTCGTGCGGCGGGCGATCCGCCAGTGCCGCGAGGCTGCGCTTGCGCGCACCACGCGTGGCGGCCGACAGGAAAGCATCGTAGAACGGGGCAACCAGGGTGTAGCTGTGCTTCAGGCTCAATGCAGAACGCGCGGCATCGAGAGGACGAACTCGGCGATCGGCGCCTCGAACTGGACGCCATCCTCGCCCGTCATCTGATAACTGCCTTTCATGGTGCCAACGGCGGTGGCGAGCTGGCAGCCACTGGTGTATTCGAAGCTCTGGCCTGGTGCCAGCAGAGGCTGGTGGCCGACGACCCCGAGACCCCGCACTTCCTGCACATGGCCTGTCGCGTCGGTGATGATCCAATGCCTGGATATCAGCTGCGCTGGCACGTTGCCGGTGTTGCTGATGGTCACGGTGTAGGCGAAGACATGACGATCGATCGCCGGATCGGATTGTTCCTTCACATAGCTGGTCGCCACCGCAACCGCTATTTCATATTTCTTTGCCTCAGCCATGGGCGGGCATTCAACACCAATTTGCGCCGGGGAGCAAGGATATGCCCGATCGGCAGGCCGCCCACGAACATTCTTGACCATTCCTGTCGATTCCGCGACACTTCAAGTATGCGAACTAATTGGCCGCCTAACCTGCCACCCGAAGCCGTTTCATGAGCTCCCGCGAATCAATCCTGTCGTCGCGCTTTCTGGAAAGACTGCACAACGCCGGCATCGAGCCCGGCGACAGCGATGAGCAGAGGCTGAACAAGTCCTTGCTGATGCTTGCCACCGGACTTGCCAGTGTGGGGATCATGGTGTGGGTGGGGATTTACTCCGTTCTCGGACCCCAGTTCTCGACCACCATACCCTTCGTCTTCCAGTTCCTGCTGGTGGGCAATATGGTGCTCTACATCCAGTTGCGGAATTTCGATTTTTTCCGCGTCAGCCAACTGGGACTGTTCCTGTTCCTGCCCTTCGTCGCGCAATGGGCCGGCGGGACCATCATTTCCACCAGCGGTGTGGTGCTGTGGGGTCTGCTCGCCCCCGTTGGCGCCATCCTGTGCATCGGCGTGAGGCAGTCGGTCGGCTGGTTCATTGCGTGGGCCGCGTTGACCGCCTTGTCCGGCACCGTCGATTTCTATCTTGCAGACTTCCCGGCCACACAAAAACTCAACGTGCCGATACGGACCACGGTGGTCTTCTTTGCGCTCAACTTCATCTCGGTGGCGACCATCATCTACCTGCTGTTGCGCCTTTCTATCGCGGAAAAGCGCAAGGCTCAGGAAAGCCTTGAAGAAGCCCACCAGCTGATCAAGATCGAGCAGGAGCGCTCCGAAAAATTGCTGCTCAACATTCTTCCCGGCCCCATCGCGGAGCGACTGAAGAACTCCAGCAAGACGATCGCCGATGGTTTTGCCGACGTCACTGTGATGTTTGCCGACATCGTGAATTTCACCCAGGTGGCGGCCAACATGTCGCCGTCACAGGTATTCTCGATGTTGAACCGGATATTTTCCGCGTTCGACGAACTGGCGGAACAGTTCGGCCTTGAAAAGATCAAGACCATCGGCGATGCCTACATGGTCGCCGGCGGCTTGAATGAAGATGCAGGCGACTATTCGGCAGCTATCGCCGACATGGCTGTGGCGATGCGCGACATGCTGCGGCGAGACTTCTCCATCAATTCATCGCAACTCGAAATTCGCATCGGCGTCGGCACCGGCCCGATCGTCGCCGGCGTGCTGGGGAAGAAGAAGTTCATCTACGACCTTTGGGGCGACACGGTAAACATCGCCAGCCGGATCACCTCGGAAGGCGTGCCCGGCATGATCCAGTGCGATACCACGACATACCACCGCCTGGCGGCAAGCTTCGATTTTCACGAGCCGCAAACCATCTACCTCAAGGGCAAGGGCAACATGACGGTGTATCGCCTGATCGGCCGCAAGGGCGCGACCGCCAGCGAGGAAGAGATCTAACCGGCCAGCGCCAGCCGGAAGCACACCCGGCCGGCACGATTCTCGGCGAGTTCCAGTCGGTAACCGGCAGCTTGCGCGTAGCGCGCCGCGTGATAAAGCCCGATCCCGTAGCCGGTATCGGAAGACACCGGGCCGACAAACAGGTGCGACACAATGTCTTCCGCCATGGCGGAGCCATTGTCACAGACGATCAGCTCGAACCCGGCCTCGCGGTGCACCAGTTCGAGCTGCACGCGCAAGGTCGGCTCCCGCAAATGCTTTTCGGCGGCGTTACGAATCAGGTTGTCGGCGACACCTGAAAACACTTCTGCCGGGAGATCTCCGGCAATCGACGCAGCCGCCTCGAAATCTATCCAGTCCAGCGTCGTCATTCGCTGGCGAAGGTCACGCCACCACTCCGCAGCACTGACCCGGCGGGCTGACGAGATGCTCTGCGGCGCGTT
>JBAZOF010000126.1:0-7918 GCA_041648855.1 Sulfuritalea sp.
GCCGCGGCCATCGCGCGCGGCACGCAAACCACGCCGTCGTCGTCGGCGACGATGACGTCCCCCGGGGTGACCAGCGCGCCGGCGCAAACCACCGGGATGTTCACCGAGCCGAGCGTGGCCTTGATCGTGCCCTTGGCGCTGATGCATTTGCTCCAGACCGGGAAGCCCATTTCGGTCAGTGTCTTCACATCGCGCACGCCGGCGTCGATGACCAGGGCGCGCGCGCCACGGGCCTGAAAAGAAGTGGCCAGCAGGTCGCCGAAGTAGCCGTCGGTGCATGCGGCGCTGATCGCCGCGACGACGATGTCGCCCGGCCGGATCTGCTCGGCGACCACATGCATCATCCAGTTGTCGCCCGGGTGCAGCAGCACGGTGACCGCGGTGCCCGACACCTGCGCACCGGCGTAGATCGGCCGCATATAAGGCTGCATCAGGCCGACGCGGCCCATGGCTTCATGCACCGTCGCGCTGCCGTAGCGCGCGAGGCCGTCGGCGACGCCCGCCTCGGTGCGCTGGATGTTGCGATAGACGACGCCCAGTTCGTACATGTCACTTCCCCTTGTTCTTCAGCGCGGCATCCAGCCGCGGATAGACGCGGCGCGCATTGCCTTCGTACACCTTGTAGCGCTCCTCGGCCGAGAGATTCAGCGTCGCCTCGATGTAGCGCTTGGTGTCGTCGAAATTGAAACCGGTTTCGGGATCGATGCCTTTCACGGCGCCGATCATTTCCGAGGCGAACAGGATGTTGTCCACCGGGATGACCCTGGTCAGCAGGTCGATGCCCGGCTGGTGATAGACGCAGGTGTCGAAGAAGACGTTGCCCAGCAGGTGGTCCTTCAGCAGCGGCTTTTTCAGTTCCTGCGCCAGGCCGCGGTAGCGTCCCCAATGATAGGGCGCGGCGCCGCCGCCGTGCGGGATGACGAACTTCAGCTCGGGAAAGTCCTTGAACAAGTCGCCCTGGATCAGTTGCATGAAGGCCGTGGTGTCGGCGTTGATGTAATGCGCGCCGGTGGTGTGGAAGCAGGCGTTGCAACTGGTGCTGACATGGATCATGGCCGGTATGCCGTGCTCGACCATCTTCTCGTAGATTGGGTACCAGTGGCGGTCATACAGCGGCGGCGAGGTCCAGTGGCCGCCCGAAGGATCGGGGTTGAGGTTGATGCCGACGAAGCCGTATTCCCTGACGCACTTTTCCAGTTCGGGGATGCAGCTCTTCGGATCGACGCCGGGCGACTGCGGCAGCATCGCCGCGCCGATGAAGTTGTCGGGGAAGAGTTGCGAGACGCGGAAGCACAGCTCGTTGCAGATCGCCGCCCAGGTGCTGCTGACATTGAAATCGCCGATGTGGTGGGCCATGAAGCTGGCGCGCGGCGAGAAGATGGTGAGGTCCGAGCCGCGCTCCTTCATCTTCTTCAACTGGTTGGTCTCGATGGTCTCGCGCAGTTCGTCGTCGCTGATCTTGAGCTCGGAGACCTTCGGCATCAGCGCGGGATCCTTGATGCCGGCGATCTGCCGGTTGCGCCAGTCCTCCAGCGCCTTGGGCGCGGTGGTGTAGTGGCCGTGGATGTCGATGATCATTGAAGGGCTCCTGAGATACTCGATGGGATGGTCACGCCGGCTCCATGCCGTAGCGCCGCTTTGTGTCCGCCGCGGCGGGCGATCGCATGAAGGCGAGCAGGGCGCGCGCGGCCTCGGGTTGGCGTGAGGCGGCGCACAGGCCGCCCGTGAAGGTGCTGACGATCTCGCAGCCGGGCGGCATGGTCCCGAGCACCGCTATGCCGGGCTGGCTCGCCATTTCGCTGAACTGCTGGAAGCCGAGTTCCACCTCGCCACTGGCCACCAGTTGGCCCACCGGCACGCCCGGCGGCGCCTGCACCACGCGGTCGCGGACGGTGTCGGCGATGCCCCAGCGTTCGAACAGCTTCAGCAGCGCCGTGCCGCTCGGTCCGGTGGAATAGCCCAGCGTCCTCGCTGAGAGAACGGCGCGCCGCAGCGCCTCTTCCGAGCCGACGTCCGGTTGCGGCGCATCCGCGCGCACCGCGATGGCCACCACCGAGCGCACCAGGTCGGCCTTGCTGTCGGCGATTACGCGCCCGGTGGCGATCAGCTTGTCGATCGCATCGGCGGCGAGCACCACCAGATCGAAGGCCTCACCGGCCTGCACCCGCTTGGCCGCGTCGACGCCTCCGACCGACTCGAACGCGACCTCGGTGGCAACGTCGGCGCCGCTCAGCACTCGATATGCGTCGGCCAGTTCGGCCAGCACTTGCCGCGTCGCCATCGAGGAGATGCCTGTGAGCCGGGTGTTCACGTCGGCTTCCCGTGGCGCGCGGAGGTGCCGCTGCGCATCAACAGGCGAGAAATGGGAATCTGCATCTTGGCGCCCCTGTTTCGGATGCTGGCATTCTGACAATTTCGCCCGGGCGGACCAAGCCGCCGCGCACACTACTAGCTATCGCGTTTTGTTATGGCACTGCCATCATCGACGCTGGCCGCCAGCAGGTCCTGCAGCAGGTGCATGGCGCGCCGCCCGAGCGGCGTGACCGGCTTGTGCGCCGACACGGCGAGGAACAGCGTGCTGGTCAGGCTCGGCTTGACCAGCGGCCGCAGGCTGAAGGCCTCGGGCCGGCCGGAGGCGGCCAGCGCGGTCTGGCTCAGCACGGCATAGCCGTGACCGGCCGCCACCAGGTCGAGAATCGACTGGACACTGGAAACCTCGAGTTTCACGTCGAGCTTGAGATCGAGGAAGGCCGCCTGCGTCTCCAGCAGCTTGCGCATGGCGTGGGTGCGCTCGGGCAGGATCAGCGGGTAGTTCACCAGTTCGGCCAGCGGCAGCGGCGACGCCTTGCCCTGCTTGCCGGGCTTACCCGGTTTACAGTCGGCCGGGCCGACCAGGCCGAGCACCTCGTCCAGCACCGGCGTCACCTCTATCGCCGGATTCGGCTCGGGATTGTGGATCAGGCCGAGATCGACGCGGCCGGTGGCGATCCACTCGGTCAGGTGCGTCGACAGGCCCTCGACGATGGCCAGCCGCGCCTTGGGCAGGTTGCGGCGGAAATCCTCGACCAGCGGCAGCGTCAGCCGTCGCCCGATGCTCGGCGGCAGGCCGATGACGATGCGTCCGGTGGGTTCGTCGCGGGTGGCGTCGATGTCTTCGGTGGCACGCGCGACCAGTTGCAGGATGCCGACGCTGTGGTCGAACAGCCGCTTGCCGGCCTCGGTCAGCACCACGCCGCGGCCGTTGCGCGTCAGCAGGGTCACATGCAGGTCGGTCTCGAGCAGCCGCACCTGGCGCGACAGGGCCGGCTGGGCGATGTTGAGGACCAGCGCCGCCTTGCTGAAGCTGCCCAGCTCGGCCACGCTGACGAAGTATTCGAGTTGCTTGAGGTTCATGTGGAGCTGCGCGGTTGCCATAACAAAATGAGATAGCTAATAGTACCCACATTGCCTTTGCCGCGTATGTTCATGCTGACATAATGGCCGATCTTGACAGAGGTACCGCATGCAGGAACCGAAACCACCCACCCCGTTCGCGCTCAAGGACAGCTTCGGTCCCGGGGGCAAACTGCTGCTCGCCGTGGCCCGGCTGATGGCAATCATCGGCGGGCTGGTGTTCGTCGGCCTGGTGGTCATGTCGGTCATTTCCATCGTCGGCCGCAAGACGGTCGGCTTCGTCGTTCCCGGCGACGTCGAGGTGCTGCAGATGCTGGCAGCATGCGCATCCGCCTCGTTCTTTCCTTATTGCCACCTGATCCACGGCGACGTCAAGGTGGATTTCTTCACCCATAACCTGTCGCAGAAAACCTTGTGGATCATGGACGCCGTCGGCTCGCTGCTGATCGGCCTGGTCGGCGCCCTGATCGCCTGGCGCGCATGGGCAGGCGCGATGATGGTCATGGACAACGGCGAAACCTCGATGATCCTGCAATGGCCGGTGTGGATTCCGCAGGCGCTGATGGTGCCCGGCTTCGTGATGCTCGCTATCGCCGGCGGCTACATGTGCGTGCACCAGTTGCGCATGGCAGCCAGGGGGCAGCCATGAGCGGCACCACGATCGGCTTCATCATGTTCGGCATCCTCATGGCGCTGCTGGTGGTGCGCATTCCGATCGGCATCGCCATGTTCCTGGTCGGCGCCGGCGGCTACGTCTATCTGGTCGGCGACACCCTGCCGCTGCTCAATTCGCTGAAGAACCTGGCCTACGCACGGCTCTCGAATTACGACCTGGTGGTGATTCCGCTGTTCCTGCTGATGGGCCAGTTCGCCACCCACGGCGGCCTGTCGAGGGCGCTGTTCCGCTTCGTCTCGGCCTTCCTCGGTCACTTCAAGGGCGGCGTCGCGATCGCCTCGATCGGCGCCTGCGCCGGTTTCGGCGCAATCTGCGGATCTTCGCTGGCGACGGCGGCGACCATGGGCCAGGTGGCCCTGCCCGAGCTGCGTCGCTACGGCTATTCCGGTTCGCTATCCACCGGCGCGCTGGCCGCCGGCGGCACGCTGGGCATCATGATCCCGCCCTCGGTGCCGCTGGTGATCTATGCCATCCTGACCCAGGAATCGATCGGCAAGCTGTTCATGGCCGCCATCATGCCGGGCATCATCGCCATGCTGGGCTACATGCTGGTGGTGCGCATCATCGTCACGCTGAACCCTGCCGCCGGTCCGGCCGGCCCGGCGACGAGCTGGGCGGAAAAGCTCACGAGCTTCATCACCGTGCTGCCGGTGTTGCTGGTGTTCGTCGTCGTCATCGTCGGCATCTACGGCGGCTGGGCCAACCCGACCGAGGCCGCCGCGATCGGCGCCGCCGCCTGCGGCATTCTCGCCGTGATCACCGGCGGCATGCGTTTCGAAGGGCTGATGGAAAGCCTGGTCGGCACCGCGCAGGCCACGGCGATGATCTTCCTCGTCCTGCTCGGCGCCGACATGCTGAACACAGCGCTGGCGCTGTCGCAGATGCCGGCAGAGCTCGCCACCTGGGTCAAGAACAGCGGCTTCTCGCCGATGCTGGTGATGGTGATGATCCTGCTCATCTACATCCTGCTCGGCTGCGTGATGGATTCGCTGGCCATGATCCTGCTCACCATCCCGATCTTCTACCCCGTGGTGATGGGGCTCGACTACTGGGGCATGTCGCAGGTCGACAAGTCCGTCTGGTTCGGCATCCTCGCCCTGATGGTGGTGGAAATCGGACTGGTGCATCCGCCGGTAGGCATGAACGTGTATATCATCAACCGCCTGGCCAAGGACGTGCCGCTGGTGGAGACCTTCAAGGGCGTGATTCCCTTCCTGCTTTCCGACTTTCTGCGTATCGGCCTGCTGCTGTTTTTCCCGATCATTTCGCTGTACCTGGTGCATACGTTCAAACAATAGTTTTGTCCAAACAACAGTTTTATCTAAACAATAGTTTTCCACGGAGGAGACCCACAACATGAAGACACGCAAACTTACCGGACTCATCGCCGCCGCGACGCTTGCCGCCGCCACCGGCACCGCCATGGCACAGGAGATCACCCTCAAGGTGCACCACTTCCTGCCGCCCAGCAGCAACGCCCACGCCAACCTGGTCGTGCCCTGGTGCGACAAGATCGCCAAGGAATCGGCCGGCAAGCTCAAGTGCCAAATCTACCCGGCCATGCAGCTCGGCGGCACGCCGCCCCAGCTCTTCGACCAGGCCAAGGACGGCGTCGCCGACATCGTGTGGACCCTGCCGACCTACCAGGCCGGCCGCTTCACCAAGGCGGAAGTGTTCGAACTGCCCTTCCTGACCAAGAACGCCACCACCGCCAGCCCGGCGTTGTGGGAATACGTGCAGAAGAACGCGCTCGACGAGTTCAAGGGCACCAAGCTCATCTACATGCACATGCATGATGGCGCCGTGTTCCATTTCGGCAAGGTCGGCCCGAAAACCCTGGAGGAGCTCAAGGGGCTCAAGGTTCGCGCTCCTAGCCGCCTCGGCTCGAAGATGATCGAAGCGCTGGGCATGATTCCGGTGCAGATGCCGGCACCGGCGGTATCCGAGGCCATCTCCAAGGGTGTGGTGGATGGTGCCAACATTCCATGGGAAGTGGTGACGCCGTTCAAGCTGCAGGAGATCACCAAGTTCCACGTCGAGGTGCCGCAGGGCATGGCCAAGCCGGGTAACTCGATCTTCATCTTCGCCATGAACCAGGCCAAGTACGACAGCCTGCCGGCGGACCTGAAGAAGGTGATCGACGCCAACAGCGGCCTCGAAACCTCGAAGTGGGCCGGCAAGGTCTTCGACCAGCCGGAAGTCGAGGCGCGCAAGATCTCGCAGGCGCGCGGCAACACCTTCATCACCATCACGCCGGCCGAGTATGCGCGCTGGAAGAAGGCCACCGATCTGGTCGACGATGCATGGATGAAGGAAGCCGCCGCCAAGGGCGCCAACGGCAAGGCGCTCTACGACGAAGCGGTGACCTTGCTCAAGAAGTACGACAAATAACAATCCGCTGCGTTTGAAAAATCGGGGCAGGCTCCACGCGGGGTCTGCCCTTTTTCGTTTCGGAGGAGAATTCGATGACCGCAACTACCATCGTTCTGGTCCACGGCGCCTGGCACGGCTCGTGGTGCTGGCAACCCGTGATTCCTCAATTGCTGCGCCACGGCTTCGCCCCCTTCACCGTCGACCTGCCCGCGCATGGCCTCGGCGCGCGCTTTCCCGACGGCTTCGGCAGT
The DNA here is from genome assembly GCA_041648855.1 of Sulfuritalea sp. Lineage (GTDB taxonomy): Bacteria > Pseudomonadota > Gammaproteobacteria > Burkholderiales > Rhodocyclaceae > Sulfuritalea. Next base: position 6,694 of record JBAZOF010000126.1, read on the forward strand.
GACCCGCAGCGCTTTGCCCGCGCGCCTTCGCCGCACGGCGGGATTTCCCTCGATGATTACACCGGCGCGGTGCTCGACGTGGTCGACGCCGCGGTCGCGGCCGGCTCCGGGCCGGTGATGCTGGTCGGCCACAGCATGGCCGGCATTGCGCTGACCGCGGCCGCCGAACGTGCGCCGGAGAAGATCGCCAAGCTGGTGTATCTGGCTGCTTTCATGCCGATGCCCGGCGTGCCGATGATCGACTACGTGCGCTGCGCGGAAAATGCCGGAGAGGAAGTCGCCGGCCTGTTCGTCGCGCTGCCGCCGGCCATCGGTGCGATGCGCATCGACTATCGCAGCGCCGACCCGGCGCATCGCGCGCGCATTCGCAGCGCCTTCTGCCACGACGTCGATGACGATGCCTTCGCCGCGATGGCGCATCTGCTGACGCCCGATGTGCCGGCCGCGCCGGTGGCGGCGCCGACCGTGGCGACGCGCGAGCGCTGGGGGAGCGTGCCGCGCGCCTACCTGCGCTGCAGCGAAGACCGTGCGGTGATGCCGGCCTTGCAGGATCGCTTCATTCGCGAGGCCGATGCCTTCACGCCGCGCAACCGGACCGAGGTGCTGACGCTTGCCGCCAGCCATTCGCCTTTCGTTTCGATGCCCGGGGAACTGGCGCAGGCCCTGGCGGACCTGGCCGGATGACGGTCCGTAGACCCGGCGACTAGGTCGTCGGCAGTTCGGCGGTGGCGCCCTCGGTAGTGCGGCAGACGCCGCAGGCGGCCAGCCGGCATTGCACGCAGGCGTTCTTGATGTCCTCGGGAACGGGGATGGACTTGATGCGCCGCTTGTCCTCGGGATCGCGGATGGCGAAGATGCGCACCTCGCGCCCCTCGGCCAGAACCGTGTCGCCGCGCCGGGCGACGTGGCGCATGATGAAGGTCTTGTTGTTCCACTGCTCGACCGTCGTCTCGACCTCGATGTCCTCGCCGTAGGTGGCGGAGTTGAGGAATTTCGCCTGGACGTCGAGCACGGGGGTACCGATGATGCCGCGCTCGCTTTCCGTCACATGCCAGGTCGGGATGCCGCAGGCCGCAAAGAACTCGCGGCTGGCCGTGTCGAACCAGACGAAATAGTTGGCGAAGAAGACGATCTGCGCGGGATCGCATTCCGAAAAGGCGATGCGATGCTTGTGAATGTGGCGCCGCGGGCAGACTCCAGGTATTTCCGTGAGATCGTTCCTGTT
>JBAZOF010000127.1:0-7894 GCA_041648855.1 Sulfuritalea sp.
CGATCTGCTGCGGAGGTGTCGCCACATCGAACTTGATGTTGCCGGTGACGGTGACGCCCCGTGCGCCGACGGCCGTGAGGCGTGCGGCGTCGCTGGCCGACTGCGCGCCAATGGCCGTCAAGCCCTGAAGCGCCTCGCGCGTCAGCGCGGGGAACTTGGCGTAGCGCCGCTCCGAGCGTTCCGACAGGCGGGCGTTGACCAGTCGCAGAGGTACGTTTTCCTGTCGGCACGCAGCGATCAGATTCGGCCACAGTTCGGTTTCCATGATGAGCCCGAACTCGGGCCGGAAGTGGCGCAGAAAGCGCCGCATCGCCCAGGGCGTGTCGTAGGGAAGGTAGATGCGCTCCACGTCGTCGCCGAACAGCGCTTCGGATGTCGCGCGTCCGGTGGGAGTCATGTGGGTGAACAGGATGCGGTGATCCGGATAGCGCTCGCGCAGGGCGGCCACCAATGGCTGCGCCGCACGTGTTTCGCCGACCGAAACCGCGTGCAGCCAGATAGTCGGCGCTGGCGAGACGGCGTCGAAATATCCAAACCGCTCACCCCAGTGCCGAAGATACTCAGGCTGCCTGCGGGCGCGCCACAGCAGATGCAGGACGGCCCAGGGCAACACGGCCAGCACGACGAGGGTGTAGATGAAGCGAGCCATCAGAGCAGCGGCAACGCGGCGGCGAGTACGTCGCCGACGGTTGGCGCCCGGCCTCGTGTGCCGAGGTTGATGGCCGGCGTTGCCGCAAGCACGCCGGTCAGCGCCGGATCTGACGCGCAGAACAGTGCCAGCGTGGGCCGCCCGAGAGCGGCGGCGAGATGAACCAGGCCGGTATCGACGCCGATCACGATGCGTGCTGCGGCGAGTTGTCCGGCGAGGTTCGCCAGGCTCATGGCCGGCAGAACGATGGCGCCCGGAATGGCCTGCGCGATCTGCGCGGCGCGCTCGCGCTCGGACGCGCTGCCGGCCGGCAGTTGGCAAGCGAGGCCCTGTTCATGCAAGGCTTGGCCCACGGCAATCCAGCGCTCTCGCGGCCACAATTTGTCGTCGCGCGAGGTCGCGGTGAGCAGCACCGCGCTCGGCCCTGCAGCAGTCGGCGCTGGTTCGCTCTGCGTACCTGGAATTCCGCTTTGCGGGCAGGTAGCGGTGATTCCATAGTCCGGCGCGGGCGCTGCGGTGTAGTCGCCCGCCAGCGCCGCCAGCCGACGGTTGCGCTCGACCGCGTGAAGATCCTTCGCAACATCGAAGCTGGCATCGTAGAAGTGCGCCGCCAGTGGTTCGCGGGCCGACGAGGCAGCATAGCCGCAGCGTCGGCCGCGCGCCATGCGGGTGATCAGCGCACTTTTCAGCAGGCCTTGGGTGTCGATTGCCAGATCGTAGCTTTCCTCTTGCAGCGTCGCGCGGAAAGACCGGATTTCGCTCCAGGTCGCAGGACTCAGAAGAGATCGACGCCAGCGCCTGAGCGCTACCGGAATAGCCCGCCTCAGCCCCGGATGCAGGCGCGGGATATCGAGAAATCCTTCCTCCACGACCCAGTCGATTTTCGCTTCGGGATATTTGCGGCGCAGGTCGCTGACGACCGGCAGGTTGTGAACTACGTCGCCAAGGGAGGATGTTTTGATGAGAAGAATGCGCATCGGTAGGAGCGGGATGACGCCTTGCGCCGTAAAATGCATCCCAACTGCAATTATAGCTGCCCATGACCTCTGCCAACCGCGTGCCCCTTTCCGCCGTCCTGATCACCAGGAACGCCGCCAGCCAGCTCGCGGAGTGTCTTGCGAGCGTGGCTTTCTGCGACGAAATCATCGTCGTCGACTCGGCCAGCGAAGACGCGACGACGGCAATCGCCGGGGGCTGCGGCGCCCGGGTCATTCAGTCCGATTGGCGCGGCTTCGGTCCGCAGAAGCAGTTTGCCGTCGAACAGGCGAGCCACGACTGGGTGCTCTGTATCGATGCCGACGAGCGGGTAAGCGAACGCCTGCGCGAGAGCATCCTCGCCGCCTTGTCGGCGCCAGCGCGGTGCGTCCCTTCGGGAACTGTTACCGCCTATCGCTTCGCCCGCTGCAATCGTTTCATGGGGCGCTACCTGAAGCACGGTGAGGGCTATCCCGACTGGAGTTTGCGCCTCTTCGACCGCCGCCGCGCGCGCTGGTCCGACGACGCGGTGCACGAGAAAGTGCTGGCTACGGGCGACATCGGCACGCTGCAAGGTGATTTGCTGCATGAGTCGGCGGAGTCGCTGGAGACCTATCTCTCCAAACAGAACCGCTACAGCACCCTCGCTGCCGACGCGGCGCTGGCGCGCGGGGAGCGCGCGACGGTCTGGCACCTGCTGCTGTCGCCAGCGCTGCGTTTCATCAAGTTCTACTTCCTCCGCCTGGGCCTGCTGGACGGGATTCCCGGCTTGGTGCACATCCTCGTCGGCTGCACGGCCAGCTTCGCCAAGTATGCGAAAATGTTTCAATTTCAGAGACGCGATCAATGAAAGTTCTGCTTACCGGCGCTGCCGGATTTATCGGCATGCACGTCTGCGAGCGCCTGCTGGCACGCGGCGACGAGGTGGTAGGTGTCGACAATCTCAATGACTACTACGACGTTGCCCTGAAGGAAGCGCGGCTGGCGCGGCTGGCGCCCAATCCGCGCTTCAGTCTTTCCCGGCTCGACATTGCCGATCGCGACGGCATCGCCGACCTGTTCGACAGGGAGCGCCCGCAACGCGTCATCAACCTGGCGGCGCAGGCCGGCGTGCGCTACTCGTTGCAGAATCCGCATGCCTACGTTGACAGCAACGTAGTCGGCTTCGTGAACATCCTGGAAGGTTGTCGCCATAGCGGCGTCGAGCACTTCGTCTATGCCAGCAGTTCCAGCATCTACGGCGGCAACGAGCGCATGCCCTTCTCGGAGCACGACAACGTCGATCATCCGGTCAGCCTCTACGCCGCGACCAAGAAAGCCAACGAGCTGATGGCGCACACCTACAGCCATCTCTTCAATCTGCCGACCACGGGGCTGCGTTTCTTCACCGTGTATGGGCCGTGGGGCCGCCCCGACATGGCCCTGTTCCTCTTCACCAAGGCCATTCTCGAAGGCCGGCCGATCGACGTCTTCAACCACGGCAAAATGCGCCGCGACTTCACCTACATCGATGACATCGCCGAAGGCGTGATCCGCGTCCTCGATCGCCCGCCGCAGGCCAATCCGGAGTTCGACAAGCAGGTTCCCGATCCGGCGACCAGCTGGGCACCATATCGCGTGTTCAATATCGGCAACCACCAGCCGGTCGAACTGATGGCCTACATCGAGGCGCTGGAGCAGGCCTTGGGCAAACAGGCGACGAAGAATTTCCTGCCGCTGCAGGATGGCGATGTGCCGGCCACCCACGCCGACACTGCCGAACTGACCCGGGTCACCGGTTTTTCGCCCGAGACACCGGTGGTCGATGGCGTGCGCCGCTTTGTGGATTGGTACCGGAGCTACATGGGTGTCTGATCCGGTGCTGCTCGCCGTTGTTCTCAGCGGCGGTTCCGGAAACTTCACGATTCCGCGCACCCTGTTGGGACGGATCTTCGGCATATTTTTCGCTTTGCTTGCCGTAGCCGCTTCCACGCTGGTATTTGCCGCCGAGTCAGTACCTCCGGCCCTGCTCCTGGCCGAGCGCTATCGTGGTGATATCGATGTCTCGCGCTACTGGGTCAGCGAAAAGCTGGACGGGGTACGCGCCAGCTGGGATGGCAAGGTCCTCCGGTTTCGCAGTGGCAATCCCGTTCCCGCCCCGACGTGGTTTCTCGATGCATTGCCCATGCAGCCCCTGGATGGCGAGCTCTGGCTCGGACGCGGCACCTTCGACCAGCTTTCGGCCATCGTCCGCCGCCAATCTCCCGACGACACCGAATGGCGGCGTGTGCGTTACATGATTTTCGAATTGCCGAACGCTTCTGGCAGCTTTAGCGAGCGCATCGAACGGATCAAGGCCGTCACCGCCGCCGCGAATCTGCCCTGGCTGCAGGCTGTCACTCAGTTCCGCTTGTCCGATGCGGCTGCGCTGCAGAAGAAGCTGCTCGATATCGTGCGCAGCGGAGGCGAAGGACTGATGCTGCACCGCGACGATGCCGCCTATGAAACCGGTCGCTCCAGTGCACTGCTCAAGGTAACACCATGGCTCGATTCAGAAGCCCGCGTCATCGCCCATCTGCCGGGAAAAGGAAAATATGCCGGCATGGCCGGCGCACTGCGAATGGAATTGCCCGACGGCCGCCGTTTCTCCCTAGGCAGCGGCTTGACCGATGGTCTGCGACGCAACCCGCCGGCGGTCGGCACGCTGGTGACCTATCGCTATCGCGAGCTTACGCAAAACGGCATGCCGCGCTTTCCGAGGTATCTGCGGGTGCGTGACGAGCTTTGACATTGCTTCGTGGGCGTAACAATTAGATAGCCCCAAGTTTCCGTCCGCCCCGCTGCGACGGACTCTTGCGACAGCCACCATCCCCGGCTAGAATCGCGTTCAACGGATGAACATAATGCGTGTAGCCAGTGTCCACTGACCCCCATCATTACCGACTGCTGAAACTCATCGAGGCCAACCCCGGGATAAACCAGAGGGAAATGGCCCAAGCCATGGGCATCAGTCTCGGGAAGGTGAATTACTGCGTCAAGGCATTGGTTCAGAAGGGAATTATCAAGATTCACGGGTTTCGCCATCATGGCAACAAGAGAGCGTATGCCTATCTGCTTACTCCTGGCGGCATCGAGGCCAAAGCGCGCTTGGCCGTCACCTATCTCAAGGACAAGATGGCCGAGTACGAAGCGATTCGCAGCGAGATAGAAGAACTTCGACGCGAGACCGAAAAAGAGGCCTCCGCATGAGCGAAGTACACAGAAATGGTTCCCGGCATGCGGGCGAGACAGTCGGCCGATCCTTCGCCGGACCACTGCCGCCCCAGGCTCCAGCTGTTGCCGACGAATTCGCGTGGAACCTGCCCTGGTATGTCGCCTATGCGAAAGCAAGACAGGAGCATGTCGCAAAGGAAAATCTCCTGCGCCAGGGCTATTCCGTCTACCTGCCACAGATAAAGGTGTTGAGGCGTATTCGCGGCCATCATCAGCCCCAATTGGAACCGCTGTTTCCGCGTTACCTGTTTGTGCAGCCCGGGTCGGCGGATCATTCGATTGCGCCCGTGCGCAGCACCATCGGCATTACCGGAATCGTGCGCTTCAGTCACGATCCGGCCGTAATAAGGCCGGAGACGCTGCGGGGTATTCGTGAGCTCGAGCTGAGGCAGAGCACCGCGACGGATGAAGAGCTGAGCCCGTTTCGACCCGGCGAACGAATTCGCGTGGCCGAGGGGCCGCTGTCCGGGTTGGAAGGTCTGGTATCGAGCGCTTCGCAGCAAAGAATAGTTGTACTCATGCAGTTACTGGGGAGAGATACCCGGGTCAGCATGAATTGTGACCAGTTGCTGGTTTTGAACTGACTGAAACAGAAGGTCGCCGGCGTCGTTTCATTCTGAGCGGTAACCGACGCGAGTCTGCGTCGAGAGCAGCACGCGTCTCCCAACTGCTGTGCGCCTGGGCGCACCGGCATGGCGGTAGCGTGGACGGGGCCGGGAATATGTCCGTATTATGTCGCAACCACCCGACCCCGATCCCCAGTGAATTCCCGAGTGAAACTGGCGATGGAAGCCGGTCGAGCACTTGCAAAACAAGAAGTCAATGAGAACGAAGGATCAGCACAATGATTTTTTCAAAAACGCCGCTGGACGGTAACGCATTCATCATTGACATAGAACAACACGTAGATTTCAGGGGATTTTTTGCGCGTACTGTTTGTCGGGATGAGTTCAAGAGTCACGGTCTGGGCGCTGACTTCACGCAACAGAGCATCTCGTTCAATCCCAAGGTCGGAACACTCAGGGGTATGCACTGGCAAGCCGAACCGTACGCCGAGGAAAAGCTGGTAAGGGCAACACGAGGAGCAATCTTTGACGTAATTGTCGATATACGGCCTGACTCCAAAACCTACGGACAATGGCATGCGGCAGAACTTTCTGAGCACAACAGGCGCCAAATCTACATCCCGAAGGGATTTGCCCACGGATTCCAGACGCTCGAGCCGGATACCGAAGTGCTCTACGAGATGACGACGTCCTACCATCCTGAAGCCTCCAGAGGATTTATCTGGAATGATCCGGCGATCGATATTGAATGGCCAAAGACGGCGGACCGAATCATAGGAGTCAGGGATTCCGAATTGCCAAGGTTCAACGGTCCCGAATAGATACACCACCCGTCGCGCGACCATGCCTGCAACGCCCGGCCCATGGGCAGAGCCCTTTATCCGACCCGGACGCTGCATTGGCGGCAGCAAAAGAGTCCATGGTTTCGGCAGGAATGCGACGGCTTTGACCACGTTTGAGGTTGCGATATGAAGTGCAGGCATTGCCGATCGGAAATCAAGCTGCCACTGGTAGATCTGGGCAGCGCGCCGCCATCCAACGCCTATCTGGCCGAGCAGGACCTGCATGCGCCGGAGCGGTGGTTCCCGTTGCGGGTGCTGGTATGCGAGCGCTGCTGGCTGGTGCAGACCGAGGATTTTGCGAAGGCGGACGAGCTCTTCGATGCCGACTATGCCTATTTCAGCAGCTTTTCCAGCAGTTGGCTGGCGCATTGCGAGCGCTATGTGGCCGACATGTCGGAGCGCTTTGGTTTGCGTGCGAAAAGCCATGTAGTAGAGATCGCCGCCAACGACGGCTATCTGCTGAAATACTTCATGTCACGCGGCATTCCGTGCACCGGAGTGGAGCCTACCGCGAGCACGGCAGCGGCGGCGCGGGGCAAAGGTATCGAAATCATCGAGGGATTTTTCGGCCTGGACATGGCCGGAGAGCTTGTCAGCCAGGGAAAGCACGCCGACTTGACGGTAGCCAACAACGTACTGGCCCATGTTCCCGACATCAATGACTTTGTTGCGGGCTTCGCAGTGCTGCTCAAGCCACAGGGCGTGGCGACTTTCGAGTTTCCCCACTTGCTGCGGCTGATGGTCGAAAATCAGTTCGACACAATTTACCATGAACATTTTTCTTATCTGTCGCTTACGGCAGTGAAGAATATTTTTGCCGAAAATGGCCTGACGATTTTTGATGTGCAGGAACTCTCCACGCATGGCGGCAGCCTGCGGGTCTTTGCCCAGCGAACGGATGCGGGTACGCAATCTGTCAGCGACCGCGTCGGAACGCTGCTCGAAAGGGAAGATGCGCTTGGTATGCGCACGACCGCGTACTACGCCGGGTTCCAGGCGCGGGCAGAAAAAGTCAAAGACGATTTTGTCAGCTTCCTGATTGAAGCCAAACGCGCCGGCAAAAAAGTCGCCGCCTATGGCGCGGCGGCAAAAGGCAACACCCTGATGAACTTTGCCGGCATACGGCCCGACCTGATCTCCTTTGTCGTGGACAAAAATCCCGCCAAGCAAGGAAAGTTCATGCCCGGCAGTCGCATTCCCATACTGGCGCCCACTGCGCTGGAGTCGGACCGTCCGGACTATCTGGTGATCCTGCCGTGGAATATTGCCGCCGAGGTACGGGAACAGAATTACAGGCTGATTGATCTCGGTACGAAATTCGTTACAGCCGTGCCAGGACTGGAAATCGCATGACTGGCACGGTACTGCTTACCGGCGCCTGCGGTTTTGTCGGCCGCCAGGTGCTGCGAGCGCTGGCCGAACGTGGCGTCCAGGTCCGGGTAGTGGTCCGCGAAGGAAGCAGGGGAGGGCTTCCGGTTCTGGAAGCGATCGAAAATGTCATTGCCACGCCCGACCTGTTTGGCGAGACTGCCGATTGGTGGGCGGAAGCCTGCAAGGGAATCGATACCGTCATCCATGTGGCATGGTATGCCGAGCCGGGAAAGTATCTT
>JBAZOF010000128.1:0-7822 GCA_041648855.1 Sulfuritalea sp.
GACTCCGATTTCGCCGCTGACGATTGGCCTGGTGCGGCTTGAACGCCATCGCGTCGAGATCGCGTTCGATGGCCTTGACGAGGCCGCGCAGGATGCATTCATGCGTCGCTTTACTCTCCACTACCAGCGCGGCGGCGGCTGAGAACCTGCGAATAAATCTACTGCGCGCGCCGGATCGGGGCTTGGGCGGTGCTCGCTATCCTCATGTACAAACACGTACATTCCGGTAGTTGCGCTCCGGCCGCACCCCGCTGCGGCTCGCTCGCTACGATTTCTTCACAGGTTCTGGAGGCTCGCGACACGGCGGCCCAGCGGTGAAAGCTGATAAAATTCAGCTGCGGCGGGTCTCCCCGCATTGCGGGGTGGTGAACTTGGTCAGGTCCGGAAGGAAGCAGCCACAGCCGTTTTCCGCAAGTGCCGGGGGTCAGGCTCGCCGCACCCCTTCCCGTCCGACGTCGTGCCGTAATCTTCCCTTACAAACTTCGTCCCTCTGTCACATCCGGCTTACAGCCATCGGATGAAATGCAATCTGCCATGAGGCATTCACGACAGGAGCACACCATGAAACTGAATCGAAAAATTATTGCGGGCTTTCTCGCAGCCAGCGCCGTCATGCTCGGCGTCGCCTATGCGCAGGGCCCGGGTTACGGCTGCGACGGCAAGCCGGGCATGATGCGCAGCGCGATGCAGGGCCGCATGACGGATCCGGGCGCCTGGGTCGACCAGCGTTTGACCCGGCTCAAGACCGACCTCAAAGTCACGGCCCAGCAGGAACCGCTGTGGCAGGCTTTCGCCGAGAAGTCGAAGGCGGAGGCGGGCAAGGGCATGCAGGCCATGCGCGAACGCATGAAAGACGACAAGCCAGTCACCGCGCCGGAACGTTTCGCGCAGATGCAGGACGGCATGAAACAGCGCCTTGCCGCGATGGAATCGGTGAACGAATCCTTCAATCGCCTCTATGCAGCCTTGACGCCCGAGCAAAAGGCTGCCGCGGACAAGCATTTCAGCAGCGCCGGGCGGTACAAGCGTGGCCCCGGCCGCGGCGCACCGTTGCGCGATGGGCAGGGTGGTCCCGGAGCACCGGAACCGCGCAAGGGATAAAGGCCTCCGGTCTGATGCAGCGCGGGGCGGCCATTGATACAAAGGCTGCCCCGTTTGTCTTGAACGGCCTGATAAAATTGCGCCATGAGCTATCAGGTCCTTGCCCGCAAGTGGCGCCCCAAGTCCTTCGCTACCCTGGTCGGGCAGGAACATGTCGTGCGGGCGCTGACCCATGCGCTGGACCAGAACCGGCTGCATCACGCCTATCTGTTCACCGGCACGCGCGGTGTGGGCAAGACCACGCTGGCGCGCATCATGGCCAAGGCCCTGAACTGCGAAGCCGGCGTCAGTTCCACTCCCTGCGGCGTCTGTTCGGCCTGCACTGCGATCGATACCGGCCGCTTCGTCGATTACATCGAGCTTGACGCGGCGTCGAATCGCGGCGTCGATGACATGACCCAGTTGCTCGAGCGCGCCACCTACGCACCGACCATCGGCCGCTACAAGGTGTATGTGATCGACGAAGTCCACCAGCTCTCAGGTCATGCCTTCAATGCGATGCTGAAGACGCTGGAAGAGCCGCCGGAACACGTCAAGTTCATCCTCGCCACCACCGATCCGCAAAAGATTCCCGTCACGGTGCTGTCGCGCTGCCTGCAGTTCAACCTGAAGCAGATGCCGCTGACGCACATCGTCGACCATCTGTCGCGCGTGCTCGAGGCCGAAGGCGTGGCCTTCGAGCCTGCCGCCCTGCGTCATCTGGCCAAGGGAGCCGCCGGCAGCATGCGCGATGCCCTGTCGCTGCTCGATCAGGCCATCGCCCATGGCGCCGGCAAAGTCGAAGACGAGGCCGTGCGCGCCATGCTCGGCACGGTGGGCGACGAACACCTGTTTGCGCTGCTCGACGGCCTCGTGGCGCAGGACGTGCAGGCCATGCTCGAAGTGGCCAAGCTAATGGACGCGCGCAGCCTGTCTTTCGACGGCGGCCTGCAGGAACTGGCCACCCTGTTCCATCGCATTGCGCTGATCCAGTTCGCTCCCGAAGCGCTACTCGACGAGACCGAGCGCAGCCGCTTGGAGCACTATGCGCAGGCGCTGGACGCCGAGTATCTGCAACTGGCGTACCAGATCGCCATTCACGGACGCGACGAGCTGTCGCTGGCGCCGGACGACTATTCCGGCTTCGTGATGACGCTGCTGCGCCTGCACGCCTTTCGGCCGGAGCGTGCCGGCGTTGTCAACGCAACGACCAAGGCGGCGAGAGCGCCGGCAGCAACTGCGCCGGTGCGCACGCCGCCGCCTGTTTCGCCGACACCAGTTGCGAGCAGGCCCCAAGTTGCCGTACCGCCAGCGCCGACTTTCGCGGCTCCGGCTGCCGCCCCTGCGTCATCGACGGTGCCCGGCGAGGACGACTGGCATACGCTCGCTACCCGCTTTCCCGGCATGTCGCGCCAATTGGCGCAGAACTGCGAACTGGTCGAACGTACCGGTACGCTGGTTCGGCTGCGTCTCGACCCTGCCCACAAGCATTTGCAGGCGCATCAGGAAAAGTTGCTGGTCGCCTTGCGCGAACTCTGGGGCGCCCACCTTCGACTGGAGATTGTCGTCGGCGAACCCGCCAGCGAGACTCCCGCCGCCCGGCGGCAGAACACCGAGCGCGAGCGCCAGGAGCGCGCCGTCGCTTCGATCGAACAGGATCCCTTCGTGCGCGATGTGGTCGATCTGTTCGATGCCAGCATCGACGAATCAACGATCAAACCCGTTTAAGGAGCGCAGGAAAAATGATGAAGGGTGGCATAGCCGGATTGATGAAGCAGGCGCAGCAGATGCAGGCCAACATGGAGAAGGCCCAGGAACAGCTGGCGCAGCTCGAAGTGGAAGGCCAGTCGGGCGCCGGCGCGGTGAAAGTGGTGATGACCTGCAAGCACGACGTGAAGCGCGTCACCATCGATCCGTCGGTGATGGACGACAAGGAAATGCTGGAGGACCTGATCGCCGCCGCCATGAACGATGCCAATCGGCGCGTCGAGACGACCACCGCCGAAAAGATGGGCGGCTTCACCGCCGGACTGAATCTGCCGCCCGGAATGAAACTGCCGTTCTGAGAGACATCGAACCGGCGGTAGCAGACGTGACCCGTGATTTCGAGCGAAGCGAGCAAATGAGTAACCCCCTCCCCGGGAGGGGGGCAGGGGGAGGTTGTCGTTTTGATGAGTTCGTCGAGGCTGGACGTGTCGTCTAGCCTCGACGAACTTATCGAGGCGTTGCGCTGCCTTCCCGGGGTGGGTCCCAAGTCGGCGCAGCGCATGGCCTATCACCTGTTGCAGCGTGACCGGCGCGGGGCCGAGCGCCTGGCGCGCGGGCTCGATGCCGCGCTGCAGCTGCTGCATCACTGCGCGCGCTGCAACAATTTCACCGAAGCGGAGATTTGCGAACGCTGCCTCTCGTCGCGTCGCGATGCGTCGCAGCTGTGCATCGTCGAAATGCCGATCGATGCAATCAGCATGGAGCAGACGCATGCCTACAACGGCCTGTATTACGTGCTGATGGGCCGGTTGAGCCCGCTCGATGGCATCGGGCCGAAGGAGCTGGCCTTCGAGCGACTGTTTGCGCGCGCCACCGACGGCGTGGTCAAGGAAGTTATCCTCGCCACCAACTTCACCAACGAGGGCGAGGCGACCGCCCATTACCTCTCCGAACTGCTGCATGAGCGCGGACTCAAGGTCAGCCGCATCGCGCGCGGCCTGCCGGTGGGCGGCGAACTGGAATTTTCCGACGCCGCGACGGTGGCACAGGCGTTGCGCGAGAGGCGCGACTTCGTTTGACTGACAGCGCGAAGCCCCTTGCCGGAGTCAAGGTTGTCGAGTTCGGCACACTGATCGCCGGACCGTTTTGTTCGCGCATCCTCGGCGAGTTCGGCGCCGAGGTGATCAAGATCGAGGCCCCGGGCGAGGGTGATCCGCTGCGCAAGTGGCGCAAGCTGTACCCGACCGCGGACGGCGAAACCTCCTTGTGGTGGTTCGTACAGTCGCGCAACAAGCAGTCGGTGACAATCAATCTCAAACATCCGGAGGGTATCGGCATCGCCAGGAAGCTGGTGGCTGAAGCGGATATCGTGGTCGAGAATTTCCGGCCCGGCGTGATGGAAAAACTGGGTCTGGGCTGGGATGCGCTGTCGGCGATCAATCCGGGCCTCGTCATGGTGCGCCTTTCGGGATTCGGCCAGACCGGGCCGATGGCCAGCCAGCCTGGCTTCGGCGCCATCGGCGAATCGATGGGCGGGCTGCGTTACGTTACTGGTTTCCCTGACCGGCCGCCGGTCAAGACCGGCATTTCCATCGGCGACTCGATCGCCGCGCTGTGGGGCGCGCTGGGCGCCCTGATGGCGCTGCGGCACCGCGAGGTTCAGGGCGGCAAAGGGCAGGTGGTCGATGTCGCCTTGTACGAAGCGGTGTTCGCCATGATGGAAAGCCTGGTGCCGGAGTTCGACGTATTCGGCTTCATTCGCGAGCGTACCGGCAATGTCATGCCGGGCATTACGCCTTCGAACACTCACACCACCCGGGATGGCAAGCACCTGATCATCGGCGCCAACGGCGACGCGATATTCCGCCGACTGATGCTGGCCATCGGTCGCGCCGATCTGGCCGATGATCCGCAACTCGGCAGCAATGCCGGTCGCGATGCGCGCGCTGCGGAAATATACGGCGTGATCGATGCCTGGGTTGGAGCCAATGACGCCGAAACGGTCTTGCGCGTCGCCGCGGAGGCCCAGGTGCCGTCCAGTCGCATTTTCTCGGCGGCGGACATGTTTCGCGATCCACAGTTCCTCGCCCGGCAGATGCTGGAAGTAGTGCAACTCCCTGATGGAAAAGACTTTCGCATTCCCGGCATCGTGCCAAAATTGTCCCTCACCCCGGGAGAGACCCGCTGGCTCGGTCCGGCGCTGGGCGAACATACCGAAACGGTGCTTGATCGCCTCGGCTATGCCCCTGACGAGATAGTTCGCTTGCGCGGCGACGGGGCTATCTAGCTGATTAATAACTGATTGTAAGCATTGCAACAGTCAGCGCCGATAAGTCGGCTCAGTTCAGGGCTTTAATCGCGTTGCGAGATTCGCTACAATTGCGGTCTTTTAGTTACGGCCGCTGCGCTTAACGTCGATAGAACCGACGTTAGCCTTCACTGAAACTACGTTTTATTGAAACTTAGTTTTCGAATTCGCATTTAAGCATTCAGGGACTTACACCATGAGTTGTGACGATACAGTCGACTGCGGTCGACGGCGTCTGCTGGTTGCCACGGCAGCCGCAGGCGGGGTGGCCGGGGTTGCGGTGGCTGTGCCCTTCGTGGCCAGCATGCTGCCGTCCGAGCGGGCGAAGGCTGCCGGTGCGCCTGTCGAAGTGGACATCAGCAAGCTTGCTCCCGGCCAGATGATGACCGTGGAGTGGCGTGGCAAGCCGGTCTGGATCATCAACCGCACCAAGGAGCAACTCGAGTCCCTGGCGAAGATTGCAGACAAACTGGCCGATCCCAAGTCGGCCAAGAACATGCAGCCCGAGTACGCCAAGAACGAAACCCGCTCCATCAAGCCCGAGATCCTAGTGGCTGTCGGCATCTGCACCCACCTCGGTTGTTCGCCTACCGAGAAGTTCAAGACCGGCGCCGAATCCGGGATCGAGGCCGATTGGCCGGGCGGCTTCTTCTGCCCCTGTCATGGTTCCACTTTCGACCTCGCCGGCCGCGTCTACAAGAGCAAGCCGGCGCCGGACAATCTCGAGATTCCTCCGCACATGTATCTTGGCGATGCCAAGCTGATCATTGGCGAAGACAAGAAGGCCTGATGCGATGAGCAAAGTTAACGCCATATTGCAGGGGACGCTGAATTGGGTCGATGAGCGCTTCCCGCTCACATCCAACTGGAAAGCCCACCTTTCCGAATACTACGCGCCGAAGAACTTCAACTTCTGGTACTTCTTCGGTTCGCTGGCGATGCTGGTGCTGGTACTTCAGATCGTTACCGGCATCCTGCTGACCATGCACTTCAAGCCCGACGCCTCGCTGAACGCCTCCGGCGTGCCCGTGGCATTTGCCAGCGTCGAGTACATCATGCGTGATGTGCCGTGGGGCTGGATGATCCGCTACATGCACTCGACCGGGGCCTCGGCCTTCTTCGTCGTCGTGTACCTGCACATGTTCCGCGGCATGCTCTACGGTTCCTACCGCAAGCCGCGCGAACTGATCTGGATCTTCGGCATGATCATCTTCCTGTGCCTGATGGCCGAAGCCTTCTTCGGCTACCTGCTGCCGTGGGGCCAGATGTCGTTCTGGGGCGCCCAGGTGATCGTCAACCTGTTCTCCGCGATTCCCCTGATCGGGCCGGACCTGTCGCTTTGGCTGCGCGGCGACTACGTCGTCGGCGATGCAACCCTGAATCGCTTCTTCGCTTTCCACGTCATTGCGGTGCCGATGGTGCTGCTGGGTCTGGTGGCGGCACACATTCTCGCCCTGCACGAAGTCGGCTCCAACAATCCGGACGGCGTCGAGATCAAGAAGAAGAAGGATGCGAATGGGATTCCGCTCGACGGCATTCCCTTCCATCCGTACTACACGGTCAAGGACATCGTAGGCGTCATCGTCTTCCTGATGGTGTTCTCGATAATCGTCTTCTTTATGCCGGAGTTCGGCGGCTACTTCCTCGAGTACAACAACTTCTTCCCGGCCGACCCGCTGGTGACGCCGCCGCACATCGCGCCGGTGTGGTACTTCACGCCCTACTACTCGATTCTGCGCGCGGTCACCTACCCGCTGTTCGGCATCGATGCGAAATTCTGGGGCGTGGTGGCCATGGGTGCCTCGACTCTGATCATCGCCTTGCTGCCCTGGCTGGATCGCAGCCCGGTGAAGTCGATCCGCTATCGCGGCCCGCTCTACAAGGGCTTCCTCACCGCCTTCATCATCTCCTTCTTTATCCTCGGCTACCTTGGCATGCTGGGCCCGACACCGATGCGCACCATCGTGGCGCAGATCTGTTCGGTGATCTATTTTGCCTTTTTCCTCCTGATGCCTATTTACAGCAGCCTCGACAAGTGCCAGCCGGAGCCGGACAGGGTGACCTCGAAATGAAGAAATTCCTTACCGCAATCCTGTTTGCGCCGGTGCTGGCGTTTGCCGCGGGTGTCGAACTGCATCTTGACCGCGCCCCGGACAAGGCCAACGACATGGCCGCCCTGCAAAACGGAGCCAAGATCTTCGTCAATTACTGCCTGAACTGCCATTCGGCGTCCTACATGCGCTACAACCGCCTGAAGGACATCGGCCTCACCGATGCGCAGATCAAGGACAATCTTCTGTTCACCGCCGAGAAAGTCGGCGAGCCGATGAAGATCGCCATGCAGCGCGCCGACGCCAAGGTCTGGTTCGGTGCTGCGCCTCCCGACCTGACCGTGATCGCGCGGGCACGGGCTTCCGAGTTCGGCAGCGGTGCAGACTGGCTCTATACCTATCTGCGCACCTTCTATCGCGACGAGAAGCGTCCGACGGGATGGAACAACGTGGTGTTCGAAAATGTGGGCATGCCGCACGTGCTGTGGGAACTGCAGGGCGAGCAGGTCATGGGCGCGGACCACAAGTTGACGCTGGCCAAGCCGGGCAAGCTCAAGCCGCAGGAGTTCGATACGGCGGTGGGTGACCTGGTTGCCTATCTCAAGTACATGGGCGAACCGGTGGCGGAGTTTCGCAAGCAGCTTGGCGTGATCGTACTGATTTTCCTGGCCGTATT
>JBAZOF010000129.1:0-7794 GCA_041648855.1 Sulfuritalea sp.
TCGGCGACCGCCTCGGGCGCAAACGCCTGATCGTTGCCCATGCTCCAGCGCGAGAGGCACCCCCTGAGCCAGGACTCCGGATCGGCGCCGATCATGCGTTCCGGCAGCGGCTGTTGCTGGATCAGGAAGAACCAGTGGAAATAGGCGGTTGCGAGTGCCTGGTCGGTCATGGCGAAGGTGCTCAGGGTCGGTGCAATGTCCATCACGCAGGCGCTGGCGACTCTGGCTTCGTGATCCAGGCACAGGCGATGCACGACGCGGGCGCCGCGGTCGTGTCCGGCTACGTGAAATCGCGCGTGACCGAGTGCTGTCATGAGCTCGGCCATGTCCCGGGCCATCACGCGTTTCGATTGGTTCGATGCGTCGGCCAGCGATGGCGGCTTTTCCGAGTCGCCGTAGCCGCGCAAGTCGGGGATGACCAGCGAGAAATCCGCCGCCAGCAGTGGGGCGAGCTTGTGCCAGATGGCGTGCGTCTGCGGGTAGCCATGCAGCAGCAGGAGGACGGGCTTGCCCGGTTGTTCGCGGATCAGCGCGTGCAGGTGGGTACCGCTCACGTCGATGCGACGCGGCGCATAGGATGGGTCGAACAAGCTCATTGCCTGCCTCGTCTCGATCGCTGCCGTCCGGCTATCCCCTATCTGGGAGTTCCGCGAAAGCGAGGGGCGGCATAGGGGTGAGTGTTGCGGAATGCCTCGAACAGCTTCCAGCGCACCACTGGAATCCTCGAAACCAGTTTTAGCGGCACGGAATAGATTTCGCAGCCGTCCAGCGCGACGAATGCGTGCGATGACTCCGCCGTGCCTTGCTGCCCCTTGCCCTTCTCCGACATCGAGCTGAAAAGACCGTCCGAGCCCCAGAACTCTCCCTTGCCGAGCACCTGCGCGCCTTCTCCTTCGCCCGCGCAAATCCGTCCCATCCCGACCAGATGTATCTGATCCGGGTCGCCGACGAAGTGCTCGCCGGCATGCACCTGGGTGATTCGGCAATGCTTGGCGAGTGAAAACAGGGTGGTGTTGGTGACGGCGTCGCTGAAGAGGAAGGTGCGCCGCAGCTTCTCCTCGACCTTGCGCACCTCGATCAGTTCGGTGCTCGAGTAGAAGCGCTCGATGAAGTTCCGGTAGAGATCGGACGGCAGGCGCAAGGCCTGGACGAAGCCCACTGAACGGTAGGTCTCCTCGCTCTCGCGGTTGTAGATCGCCGCAGATTCGCCGAGCAATGAGCCGCTGAAGAGGAAATGGGAATTGCTGGGATCCTGCGTCAGCATCTCGACCTTTCCGGCCAGAAGGAGATAGATCTCGTCCGGAATCTTCCCCGCCGGGGAAATGATGGTTTCCGGATTGAAAGTGACGATGCGGTTGTTGAGCAGCATGTGCAGCCGTTCCATCGGCACCGCGGGAAAGTAGCTCTTGAGGAACTCGCTGGCATCGCGCAGCAAAAAGTTCTGCTGCCCCGGAATCAGCACGTCCAGCGTGCCGAAGGGTGCGCCCGACCCGATGCGCCGCTCGGCGTCGGTCAGCTCTCGTGCGGTGTGCGCGAGCAGCAGCCTCGTCGATTCGTCGCTGGCGAAGTCGGCGGCGCTGCCGTGGATCATCCCGCCGCCGATATCGATCTTCTTCAGATCCACGGGCTCCAGATAGGCCGTCTTGACCGCCTGTGCGCGCTCGGGGCTGAGCCCCGGCGAGGATGCGTCGGGGCAAGTCATGGCGTCGATCACGCTGAAGGATGCGATGTCGGCGAGATGGCTGTAGGTTCGATAGCCGCCTTCCCACAGCACGCGGAAATTGAATATGGTGGTCTCCACCGGATGCGGCGAAACGATCGGCCGCACTTCCAGCCCCATGATGTCGTTCCATTTACCCACTTCCAGATCGTGGATGTCGAAGTACCTGGCGAACTCGCTTTCCGGTATCGACAGCAGCGCACAGAATTTGCGGGTCACCGAGGCGCGTACCAACGGCGTGGCGAAATACTGCAAGGGCTGATCGCACTGGAGCAGCGTGGTCAGTCCGGCGAAGTGATCGTCGTGGCAATGGGTGTGAAAAATGCCGGCGACCTCCTTCTTGCCGATTCCGAGAGCGTCGAGACTGTAGTGGATGTTCGGGCCCGCATCGATCAGGAACACCCGCCCCTGGTGGATCACCACGCTGCCCATCACCGGACGGTTGTAGTCCCAGCCGTCCCCGTCGCCGGTGTGCACCACGGCGAAGTAATGGCGGTCGATGGCGGCATGGCTCAGGGGATACGGGCAGGGATAGGTTTCGTTCCTGCCGAGGTTGAGGTCCACCTGAACGGAGTCCTCGCCGTGGCGGATTTCGAACACGTTGTGGGCGAGACGCGTAATGCTCACTCCATCGCCGATATCGATACTGCCGGTGGTCAGCGGCCAGCAATCGACAAACGTATCGGGTTTGGCAATCTGGCCGAAGGCGAACTTGAGCTTGACGCGCATGAGCTCGTTGGCTTCGGCCTCATCTATCCCCGCCCTCATCATTTCCTCGGCAGAAATCAGGCCGTAGTTGCCGCGATGAATGTAGCGGAGCTGGGCGGCAAGCTGCTCCGGAGTGCCGATCAGCTTGGGTTTGATGCCGACATTGTTGGGATGGTTCGGAATCAGCATGCCCTGCCGGTAGAGCATCTGCAGAATGGGAAACTCGGCCAGGTTGCAGAGGTGGCCGTTCTGGATCATGGAGTCGGAAAGGAGAATGGCGTTGGGCCCGTTCTCGAAGCTCACCCCGTTGCGTTCGGTGGTCTGAATGATTCCGCGGCGGAAAAGATGCTTGACGCTGTCGGCCGGCGCGCCGCAGAGCAGATACAGGCCGGCTGCAGGAATCTCGACATAGTAAATTCCGTTGGCGACTACCAGTTTACGTATCGACATCGCTAGTCTCCGTTGGACTGAAGTGCCGGATTGTTGAAATGCTTGATGTCATGCGAGTGCCGGTTGCTGGAGATCGGCCGCCCGGCAGGCCTGATTCGCAGCCGCCCGATGGCTTTCTGCCTGCCGAGGGCGATACGTCAATGTACCATTTTCAGCCGGCCCTCAATAGCTGCGAGGCAGCCCCGTGTTACGAAAGTTTGACCTTGCGTTGCCCATGGGCTATAGGGAGATTGTGTTTGTCGAGACAGGAGATTGAAATGAATACTTTTATGCTCTTGATCGCGCTCGGGACAGTGGCAACGGTTGCGGTTCTTTTCACTGGTTTGGGTTCGATGGTGAAAGGCGGCGAGTTCGATGATCGGCACAGTCATCAGTTGATGATTGCGCGGGTGGGCTTGCAGGCATTTACCGTGCTGCTGCTCATTGCGGCTGTGTTGTTGAGCGTTCGCTAGGGGCAGTTCGCGGATTGTTGCCTGGCAGCCAACGGAACAAGGCCATCGGTGATCCCGGTGGCCTTTTGTTTTGGGTTTCCTTCCGGTCGGTTCCGGCTGTCTGGAAACCCTGTTTAGAATTCGATGGCGCGGAGCCCGCGCGGATGTTAGCTTTCAACATCAGAGTCCAATAATCAGGAAACCCAGCCAAACCCATGCGCGTCCTGTCCGTCATTCCGCCGATGACGCAGCTCAACACCCCGTATCCGTCGACGGCCTACCTGACAGGTTTCCTGCGTTCGCGCGGCGTTGCCGCCATGCAGGAGGATCTCGCCCTGGCGCTTGTCCTGCGGTTGCTTTCGCGCGACGGGCTGCTGGCGATCCGCGAAGCTATTGCGGCCCAGCCGAAGCAGCAGCGCAGCCCGCTGGTCCAGGCCTTCGAGCGGGGTTTCGATCGCTATCTCGCCACCATCGGGCCTGCGGTGGCATTTCTGCAGGGGCGCGATCCCTCCGTCGGCCATCGCATCGCCGGGCGCAGCTTTCTTCCCGAGGGGCCGCGTTTCGATCCTCTCGACGCCTATGTCGATCCAGACGGCGGCGACCCGCTGGCCTGGGCCTTCGGGGCGCTCGGCGTGCAGGACCGCGCCCGGCATTTCGCGACGCTCTACCTCAACGACGTCGCCGATGTGCTGCGCGACGCGGTCGACGCGCGCTTCGAGTTCGTGCGCTATGCGGAATCCCTGGCCCAGAGTCAGGCCAGCTTCGATCCATTGGCCAGAGCCTTGGCGGCGCCGCTCAATCTGGTCGACAGCACCCTGCGCGAACTGACGCTGGCGGCCCTGGCGCGGCATGCGCCGCAACTCGTGCTGGTGTCGGTGCCGTTTCCCGGCAACGTATATGGCGCCTTCCGCATCGCCCAGGCAATAAAACTGCACGATCCTTCGATCGTCACCGTTCTTGGCGGCGGCTTCGTCAATACCGAATTGCGCGAGCTCAGCGAGCCGCGGGTATTCGACTATTTCGACTATGTGACGTTGGACGACGGCGAGCGTCCGCTGCTGGCGCTGCTCGAACATCTCGGCGAGGCGGGGCAAATGCGACGCCCGCAAGACAAACTGGTGCGCACTTTCGTGCGCACGGGCGATGGTGTGCGCTACATCGATGCCGGCGAGCCGGACATCCCCTTCGCCGAGGTCGGGACGCCGACCTGGGACGGCCTGCCGCTGGACCGCTACCTGTCGCTCTTGGACATGCTCAATCCGATGCACCGGCTCTGGTCGGACGCACGCTGGAACAAGCTGACCGTCGCCCACGGCTGCTACTGGAAGAAGTGCAGCTTCTGCGACGTGTCGCTGGATTACATCTCGCGCTACGACGCGGCCACTGCCGAGATCCTGGTCGACCGCATCGAGACCATCATCGAAGAGACCGGGCAGACCGGGTTCCATTTCGTCGATGAGGCCGCCCCGCCCAAGGCCCTGAAGGCGCTCGCCGTCGAACTGCAGAAGCGCAACCGGGCGATTTCCTGGTGGGGCAATATCCGCTTCGAGAAATCCTTTACTTCGGAACTCTGCGCCCAGCTTGCCGACAGCGGCTGCATAGCCGTCTCGGGCGGGCTCGAAGTCGCCTCGGATCGCCTGCTCAAGCTGATGCAGAAGGGCGTGTCGGTGGAACAGGTGGCGCGCGTGACGCATGCCTTCACCGACGCCGGCATTCTGGTGCACGCCTATCTGATGTACGGCTTCCCGACGCAAACCGTTCAGGACACGGTCGACGCGCTCGAATACGTGCGCCAACTGTTTGCCGCAAACTGCATCCAGTCGGGCTTCTTCCATCGCTTCGCCTGTACCGTGCATTCCCCGGTCGGGCAACATCCCGAGCGCTATGGCATCACGCTCAAGCCCTTGCCCGCGACCACTTTTGCGAAAAGTGACGTCGGCTTCGTCGATCCGACCGGCGTCGACCATGCCGCGCTGGGCGTTGCCTTGAACAAGGCGCTCTACAACTACATGCACGGGCTCGGCCTCGACCAGGACGTGCGCAGCTGGTTTTCGGGCCGGGTGCCGCGCACCCAGGTGCCGCGACATTTCATCGAGCGAGCACTGCGGCAGTGAGCGAGCAAGAGGAAATCTGGGAAATCGCCTGCCCCCGAAGGGGAATCCCAGGCGTGCAGAGCCAAGAGTCGGAACTGCATCCCTCGCTGCTGGTGCGCGTGGTGCTGTGGACGCTCGGCAGCATCGCCCTGCTGCTCGGCATCATTGGTATCTTCCTGCCCGGCCTGCCGACCACGCCCTTCGTCCTGATCGCCGCCGCCTGCTACGCGCGGGCCTCGGAGCCTTTCTATCGCTGGCTGATCGCCAATCCGACGTTCGGCCCCCTGATCATCGAATGGCGGCGCCACCACAGCATTCCGTATCGCGTCAAGGTGATTGCGATAACGGCGATGAGCCTGACCATCTGCGCCTCGATGTGGACTTTTTCCGGGATGCCCTGGCTGCAGGCCCTGCTGGCCTTCATTGGGATTTCCACCGCGGTCGTGCTGTGGCGCATCCCCTCGCGCGATCACGAAACTGCGCAGGACCGGGGCGGCGCGCAGGGTTAGAATTTGTTCTTATACGAGTAAATAACAAGGGAATCCGCATCATGGCCAAGTACACCACCGAATCCATCCGCGCCGTTGCCCTCGTCGGGCACGGCGGGGCCGGCAAGACCACGCTGGCCGAAGCCCTGTTGTTCAAGGCCGGGGCGATCCCCGCCAAGGGTAGCGTGGAAAAAGGCAGCAGCGTCTGCGACTTCGACGCGCAGGAAAAAACGGCCGGCCATTCGCTCAACTCGGCGATGGTGAATTTTGCCGCCGAGGGCGTGCACCTGCACCTGATCGATACCCCGGGCTATCCCGACTTCTCGGGGCAGGCGATCGCCGCGCTGGCCGGCGTCGAAACCGCGATCGTCGTCATCAACGCGCAGACCGGCATCGAGCTTGCCACCGAGCGCATGATGCGGGCGGCCCAGGCCCGGGGCCTGGCGCGCATGATCGTGATCAACAAGATCGATGCGGACAACGTCGATCTGCCGGGACTGGTGAATCAGGTCCGCGAGCGCTTCGGCAAGGAATGCCTGCTGCTCGATCTGCCTGCACATGGCCGCCAGGATGTGGTCGAAGTGCTGGAGCACGCGGTTGGCGATGCGGATTTCGATTCGATCGCCCATGCCCATCGCGAACTGATCGACCAGCTGGTTGAGGAAGACGAGTCGCTGCTGGCACGCTACCTGGAAGAAGGCAAGGACCCCGATGCGAAGGAACTCCACGCGCCCTTCGAGAAGGCTTTGCGCGAAGGCCATCTGATCCCCATTCTGTTCACCTCGGCGCGCACCGGCGCCGGCATCGGCGAACTGCTGCACGTGCTGGCCTCGCTGGCGCCGAATCCCGCCGAGGGCAACCCGCCGCCTTTCTACAAAGGCCAAGGTGACAAAGGGGGTCAGGCTGCCGAGCCCTTCCAGGCGGTGCCGGACGAATCGCGGCACGTGTTGGCGCATGTGTTCAAGATCATCGCCGATCCTTACATGGGCAAGGTCGGCATTTTTCGCGTGCATCAGGGCACGCTGCGCCGCGACTGCCAGCTCTTCGTCGGCGACGCCAGGAAGCCGTTCAAGGTCGGCCACCTCTACCAGTTGCAGGGCAGGGACTATGTCGAGGTCGACAGCCTGCTGCCGGGCGACATCGGCGCCATCGCCAAGGTCGAGGAAATCGATTTCGACGCCGTGCTGCACGACTCGCACGAGGAGGACCATATCCACCTCAAGCCGCTGGAGTTCCCCAAGCCGATGCAGGGCCTCGCGGTCGAGACCAAGCGCAAGGGCGACGAGCAGCGCCTGTTCGACATCCTGCACAAGCTGGAGCTCGAAGACCCGTGCTTCGAGGTCGAGCGGCATCCGACCACGCACGAGACCGTGATCCGCGGCCTCGGCGAAATGCACCTGCGCTACAAGCTGGAAAAGATGGCGACCCAGTTCAAGCTCGAACTCGACACGCGGCTGCCGCTGATTCCTTATCGCGAGACGATTACCGCGAACGCCGAAGGCCATTGCCGGCACAAGAAGCAATCGGGCGGCGCCGGCCAGTTCGGCGAGGTGTATCTGAAGATCGAGCCGCTGGAACGCGGTGCCGGCTTCGAGTTCGTCGATCGCGTCAAGGGCGGGGTGATCCCGGGCGTATTCATGACCTCGGTCGAGAAAGGCGTGCGCCAGGCGCTGACCGATGGCGTGATCGCCGGATTTCCGGCGCAGGATATCCGCGTCATCGTGTACGACGGCAAGACGCATGCGGTGGACGGCAAGGACGTGGCTTTCGTCACGGCTGGCCGCAAGGCCACGGTGGAGGCCATTCGTGCTGCAGGTCCGATCGTGCTGGAGCCCATCGTCACCATCGAAATCGTCGCCCCGGAAGCGTCGATCGGCGACCTCACCGGCGCCCTGTCGAGCCGG
>JBAZOF010000130.1:0-7766 GCA_041648855.1 Sulfuritalea sp.
ATTGCCGCGATGCTCGGCGCTGCCGGCTGGGATACGCTGCCCGCGGAAGCGGCGACACGTTTTCCCACATTCGTCTGGGATGCGCCGTGGCTGGCCGGCATATCGCGCGTGCTGCTGCCCTCGGAACCCTATGCCTTCACCGATCGACACCTGGCAGAGGTCGGCGCGCTGGCGCAACGGCCGGTGACCCGCATCGACGGTGAAATGGTGTCGTGGTACGGCAGTCGCGCGATTGCTGGTTTGCGCTATCTGGCCGAGCTGCGACGGCAATTGAGCTGAGGGGCGTTTCCGTCAGTCGGGCGAGGGTGAAACCAGCCCTTTGCCGCCCAGCCGTGCGATCAGCTTTCCGTCTCGATACACGCGCAATTCGCCCGCCGCGAAGGGCTGCCACTGTCCGTCGGTAAGGGGCTCGGTGGCGACGATGATTCTGCATCCGGATTCGTCGTCGATCTCCAGCTGATGCAGCCGGTCGTGGCCGTAGGCGATCAGTTCGCGGCCGTCGGAGAGCAGGAAATTGAACTTGCCCAGGGTCGCGATTTTTTCCGACAGCTTCGCCAGACGGTCGAGCCATGCCGGCCGCAGCGGATTTTCGTAAGCCTCGGCGATGTCGGTCAGCAGATGGCAGAAGGCATACTCGGAATCCGTCTCGCCTTCCGGCAGGCACAGCGGTCCCGTGCTTTGCCATTCGATGACCTCCGGCACCATTCCGTTGTGCGCGAAGACCCAGTCGCGGTTGCAGCAGGCATGGATGAAGGGGTGGGTGTTGAGCATGCCCGGCACGGGCGGATGGCGCGCCTTGCGCACGTGCGCGATAGCGAGGCGGGTTCGCAACTCGCTGGCCACGCGAGCGAAGCCTGCGCTGCTGAATCCCGGCTCGGAAGATTTGGTCAGGCTGACGGTGCCGTCATGCCAGGAGGCGACGCCCCATCCGTCCGGGTTGTCGGCGCTGCCGCCGCCGCGCTCGCGAAACGGTTCCAGCCAGCGGCTCAGGCTCTGCTCGCGGTCGCCGCTATAGCCGAACAATTCGCACATTGCGGCTCCCTTCCCGAGTCCGGCGCCAGGATCGGCAGGCCCATGCTAGCCCTTGCGGCACAGCGGGCCAGCCACCGGGTTCGCCACGCTTTGCGCGATGGCGGCGACCAACTCATGCACTTCTTCGGTGGAAAAGTGCGCGAAGAGGCGGCGCACGTAGCGGGCGGGAATCCGCACCACACCGGGCTGTCCATCGGGCAGCACAATGGCGACGGCCATCAGCGCGCGCGCGTTGTCGCCGTCCGCGGCTTCGACCAGGTCGCGCTGCTCTTCCATCAGTGTTGCGTACTCGGCCTCGATGGCGTCCTCGATCTCGTCCGCCAGGTCGTCGGCCAATGCCACGATGAAGCCCTCGACCGCGTCGGGCCGCGCCTGACTGGGGATGCCGTGACCGGCGACGAACTCGACGAAACGGTCGCGCAGCGCTGCATCGAAAAATATGTATTCGTTGGTCATGCTCAATCCGGCGTCTGGTTCAAGTCGTCGACGCGGTCCGCTGCTGCTTTGCGACTGCGTCCGGCCGTCAGAATACCAGCAGCTTGTCCGCCCATTGCGTCCATTCTGTCAGGATGTCCATGGTACCGCGTCGGGCGCCTTCGATCAGGCGCTCTTCGGCCATGCCCCGGGCATCCATGCAGGTACCGCAGACGGAGATTTCGCCATTGCGCCGAACCACGGCGCCGAGCATGTCGCCGAGATTGTAGTAGCCCTGCGGCACCTTCTGCCCGGCGGCGGCGCAGGCGGCGGCGTCGCCCATGAGGAACACGCGAACCTCTTCCTTGGCGTTCAGCAGCGTACGCGCGAGGCGCAGCGCGTTGTAGCTGCGCTCAGTGCCGTAGGGCGGGTCGTTGAGGATGAACAGATGTTTTGCCATTTCGTGCCTCCGGTCTTGATGGTGGATTTCAATGCTTCGAATTCCCGGCCAATCCGGTCGTTGCAATTGACGGGAATGTCGCTGCGCGGGGTTAATAATCTAACAACTGTTAGATCAATCTAGTTCAGGCATAGCCAGGTTGTCAAGAAATCATCAAAATCTTTGACAGACGATCGTCTGGGCATTAGATTAAATGGCATGAATAGTCCGCGACACATCAAGGACCTGCTCTACGAGCAGGTGGCCCGCATCGGCAAGGCGGCATCCAGTCCGAAGCGACTCGAACTGATCGAGCTGCTCTGCCAGGGCGAGAAGACGGTGGATACGCTGGCCCGCGAAGCGTCGATCAGCATGAAGCTCGCCAGCGCGCATCTGCGTGAATTGCGCGCGGCGCGGCTGGTGGAAACGGAGAAGCAGGGCAAGTACGTGATCTACCGGATCGCCAACCGGGCGGTGGCTGAATTCTGGGTGTCGATCCGCTCCCTCGCGGAGGATCGGCTGGTCGAACTGCGCATGGTGATTCAACAGATGGTGAGCCATCCCGGGGAGCTCGCACCCCAGGATCGCGAAAGCCTGGTCAAGCTGGCGCGCAAGGGCGACGTGGTGGTGCTCGACGTCAGGCCGGCGGATGAATTTCTCGCGGCGCACCTGCCTTTCGCGCGTTCGATTCCGATCGATGAACTGAAGCTGCGGCTCGCCGAACTGCCTAAAGGCAAGACGATCGTCGCCTATTGTCGGGGACCCTACTGCCTGATGGCGCGCGATGCGGTCGAACTGCTGCACAAGAAGGGCTATGACGCGCTGCGCCTGCCGGAAGGCGTCGCCGAGTGGGGTATCGCGCCGGTGCGCTGACACCGGGAAGCGCCTTTCGCCGTCTCGCCGGCGCCGACTCCTGCTACCCTCGGAGTTTCACCCCAAGTCGTCACCCATGAATCACTCGCCGCCGCCCGAACCCCTCGACCTTGCCCGCGAGCGCATGCTGCTGCTCACGCTCGCCGGCATCCAGTTCGCGCATATCCTCGATTTCATGATCATGATGCCGCTGGGCCCGATCCTGATGCGGGAACTGGCAGTCGGCACCCACGAGTTCGGCCTGCTGGTATCGGCCTACACCTTCACCGCCGCGTTCACCGGCGTGCTGGCGGCGGCTTTCGTCGATCGCTTCGAGCGCAAGCGCCTGCTGCTGACGATGTTCGGCCTGTTCGCGCTGGCGACCCTGGCCTGCGGCCTGGCCCCGGGCTACTGGACGCTGCTGGCGGCGCGCGGCACGGCCGGCGCCTTCGGCGGCGTGCTCGGCTCGATGGTGCAAACCATGGTCGGCGACCTGATTCCCTTCGAGCGCCGCGGCCGCGCCAGCGGCACCATCATGTCGGCATTTTCCCTGGCAACCGTGGCGGGGGTGCCGCTGTCGCTCTACCTCGCCAATCATTTCGGCTGGCGCTTCCCCTTCGTTTTCATCGCGGTGCTGTCCTGCGGCCTGCTGCTGCTCGGCTGGAAGGTGCTGCCGGCGCTGCGGGGCCATCTGCCGACGGCCATCGTCAGCGAGGCCGAGCGCGCCCATCCGCTGGCGGCGATGCGCGACGTGCTGCGCGACTCCAACCATCTGCGGGCACTGCTGTTCATGGCCCTGATCATGTTCTCCGGTTTCAGCGTGATCCCCTACATCACCATCTATGTCACGGCGAACATCCGCATCAGGCAGGAAGACATCCCGCTGATCTATCTGGTCGGCGGCTGCGCCACGTTTTTCACCTCGCGCCTGATCGGCCGCCTCGCCGATGCCCACGGCAAGATCCGGGTGTACCGCTGGATGGCGCTGTGCTCGATGGTGCCGCTGTTTGCGCAGACGCACCTGGGGCCGGTGCCGCTATGGACGATGATCATCTGGTCGACGCTGTTCTTCATTTTCGTGCCGGGCCGCATGGTGCCGGTGATGGCCATCGTCACTTCCGCCGTGCAGCCGCGCCTGCGCGGCACTTTCCTGTCGATGAACGGCGCCGTGCAGCAACTGGCGGCAGGGGTGGCGTCGTATATCGGCGGCGTGATGATCACCGCCGATGCCTCCGGCCATATCGTCGGCTACGGCAACGTCGGCTGGCTGGCGATCGGCGCCACGCTGACCGCCATGGCGTTCGTCGGACAGATCGACATGCATACGGGAGTGCCGCCCGGCAGCCGCAAAGCCTGACGCCGGAGCTATTGCGGCGGGCGCTCGTGCAGCGGTAGCCGCAGATCGACGGTGCCGATGTCGGTGCCCGTCTTTATCTCGAACTTGAGGTCCTGAGCCAGGTGCACCATGCGCAGGTTGCCGCTCATGGTTTCGCCGCGCAACTCGGCGGTGCCGCGTTTGCGCAGATACTCGATCATGCTTTCCAGCAGCAGCCGTCCGAGTCCCTTGCCCTTGAGCTCGGAGCGCACGACGATGGCGAATTCGGCCTCGATGTTGTCCGGATCGGCCACGGCGCGGACCTCGCCGAGCGAATGCTCGACGCCGTCGCTGCCGCGCTCGATCGCCACCAGCGACATCTCGCGGTCGTAGTCGATCTGCGTGAAGCGTGCGAGCTGCGAACGCGGCAAATTGCGCATGGTGCCGAAAAAGCGCATGCGCGAATCCTCGGCTTCGAGCGAGCAGAGAAGGTCGTTGAGCGTGGTTTCGTCCTCGGGACGAATCGGCCGGATCAACAGTTGGCGCCCCTGCCACTCGACCCGCTGCTCCAGTTCCTTCGGGTAGGGGCGGATCGCGAAGCGCCGGAAACCGAGCTTGCGTCCCCGCTTCTCGACGCGGACGCGGGCATCCAGCACCAGCACGCCCGAGGCCTCGACGTGCACCGGATCGAGCTCCACCGCGGCCACCTCGTCGATATCCGTGAGCAGTTGCGACAAACGCACCAGCGCCGTGGCGGCGCGGGATTCGAGCAGGCTGCGAGATCTTGCCGAGCCCTTCTCGAAATAGCGACAGCGGGAAAGCATATCCTTGGCCAGGGTCAGGTTGAGCGGCGGCAGGGCCACCACGAAGCTTCCTGCCGCGCTGCCTTCGACCGAGGCCGGACCGAGGAAAATTACCGGGCCGAACACGGCATCGTCGGCGACACCGAGGCGCCACGCCGGCGCACCGCTGCGCGCTGCGCTGGGGCGCAGGCGATAGCCGCTGACGCGGGCCTGCGGGCTTTTCAGGCGCGCCTCGCCGCGAAGCTGGCGCGCGGCAAAATGGATCTCGCCCGCCGAGCGCAGTCCGGTCGCAACGGGATTGGGGCCCGCTGCATTGGCAAGCACCAGCGTCAGATCCACCGGATAGCCGATTTCGTCGGCGGTCCATGTTGCGGCCTTGATGCTGGCGTCCAGGTGGGAGCCGGGGGCGGCAATGCCGTAGGCCCGCAGCAGTTGGCGTGCCTGGTGCGGCGAGAGCGTGTCGACGCCGCTATCGATCGCCTCGGCGATGATGCTGCGCGCGGCGTCGCTGTCCGGCGTGAAATCCTCGGCAACCGACGGCGGCATCTGCGCCAGCAGTTCGCGATTGCGCTCGTAATCGACGATGCCGAGAAAAATCGCGATGGCCTTTTCCGGCGAGTCAAGGCTCAGCACGCCGTGCGCCGCGGCAATCTGTTGCGCCTCCAGCATCGCGTTGCCGCCGACCCAGCAGGTGAACACGTTGCGCTCCGTGTGCTGCTGGGCCACCTCGCTGATTGCCGTGGCGACCTCGGTGCTGGTGGCGAAAGGCGAGGGCGAATAGACCGTCAGCACGGCGTCGGTGGCGCGGTCGGCGAGCACTGCAGCGAGCGTGTTCGCCCAGTTTGCCGGCGTGATGTCGGCCGGCAGCGCGAGCGGATTGCCCAGCGGCGAACCGGGCGGCAGCAGTTCCCCGAGCTGCTTGAGGGTGTCCGCGGACAGCGTCGCCAGCCGGCCGCCGGAGCGCAGCAGCGCGTCGGCGGCCATGCGGCCGAGGCCGTGACCGTTGGACAGGATGCTCAGGCGTTCGCCATGCATCGGACGCACCCGTGCCATTGCCTCGGCGGCGTCGAACAGGTCTTCCAGCGTATCGATGCTGACCCAGCCGGCACGGCGCAAGGCCGCTTGGCAAACCTCGTCGGCGGTGAACGGGCAATCCGCCTGGGGCAGCGGATCGACGCGTCCGCCGCGGATGGCGACGACCGGTTTGTTGCGCGCCGCGGCCCGCGCCGCCGACATGAATTTGCGTCCGGCCGAAATGGTGTCGAACTGCACCAGGATGGCCTCGGTGTCGGCGTCGGCCGCAAGCCAGTCGAGCACGTCGGCCAGATCGACATCGACGCTGGCGCCCAGATGCAGCACCGCCGAGAGGCCGATCCCCTTGCTGCAGGCGCGATCCAGTACGGCGGCGGCGACCGCCGCCGACTGGGCGACCACGGCGATCTTGCCCGGCGCCGCGGTGCCGCTGGCGACGCTGGCGTTGAGGCCGCTGGCGGGAACGACCAGGCCGCCGCTGCCCGGCCCGAGAACGCGGATCATCCACGGCCGCGCCGCGTCGAGGATGGCCTTGCGCACTTCCAGCACCTGGCTGGCGTTCATCCGCGTGCGCATCGAGGGGCCGACGATCACGGCGCGGGTGCCGCGGGCGCCGAGTTGGGAAATGATCTGCGGCACGTCGCCCAATGCCGCGCAAACGACGGCCAGGTCAGGTGCCGCCACGAGCTTGTCGATGTGCACGTGGGAAGCAATGCCGAGCAGGGAACGCTTCTTTGCCGTGACGGGGATGACCTGCCCGGGGAATCCACCGGCAGCGAGATTGCGCTGCACCACCTCGGCATAGCGGGCCCGCGCGTCGAGGGTAGCGACCACCGCGACCGACTTCGGATGGAAGAGAAATTCGAGATTGCGGACAGTCATGTTGTTATGTGGTTCGACTCGTGCTGCTGCGACGCGGCACCATAATCATTGTGCCACAGCGACGCCGGCGACACGGTGCGCGGGATGGGCATGCGCGGGGTCGTCCTTCATTCGATTGCCCTGGGCGGTGCGGCGGTCCGGCCGGATCGCCGTTACAATCCCGACATCGATGAGTTGAAAAAGCTGTTGCCGGGGAATGCGTCATGACCAGCGAGCAGAACCTGTTCCTGATCCGCGAGATCGAAGCCAACCGGGATTTCTGCTGTCGGTGCTCCGCCAGAACCCGGCTCTGCTGGAGCGTGCCGAAGTGCGTGTCCGGCAACTGATGGAAGCTTTGCCGCCCGCGCCGTCTTCTTCCAGGCCGAACGGCCCGGAGTTGCTTTAGACGCTCAGCGCGTCCACCACGCCGCGGCGACGAACACGATCAGCGCGATGACGGCGTAGGTCTTCCACGGCCTTTCCTTTTCCGCATACGGGTCGGTCAGCGCGCGTTCGGCGCCTTCCGGCAGTTCCGCCAGCTGCGTCAGCGAGGTGCCGAAGGGGATGTTGATGCGCGCGCGCGCATTCACGGCCCAGCCGTTGGCGTCGAGGATCGGGCCGAGGTTGCGGCTTCTGAGCTTGAACCAGGCGAGCACCATGGCCGGGGCGGAAATCAGCAGCATCAGGCCGACGAGGGCCAGCGGCATCTGCCACCACTTGAGTGCGAGCAGGCCGCCGAGCATGGCTGCCAGGGCGGTGCCGATGGCGCCGACGGCGAGGCCGATTGCGGCGAATATGCCGGCGAACTTGCCGACATCGAAGGCCTGCTGCGCCGCCGGCTTGGGGACGGCCGCGCCCTCGACCTTCTTGCCGACGCCGACCGCGGTTTCGGCGAGCTTGGCTTCCGCGCTGGCGGCCTTGTTCGCGGCGATCTTCTGCAGTTGCTCGCCGATCATGCGCATCAGGCGTTTGTAGGGCGACCAGAAGGCCTGTCGCAGGCTGATCGGGTGCTCGACCA
>JBAZOF010000131.1:0-7723 GCA_041648855.1 Sulfuritalea sp.
CGACATTGAGCACGCCCGAGGCGGCCACGATCAGGAAAATCGCAAAGACGTGGGGCAGGCCCCAGACGATCTGGTTGTTCATTCCGGTCACGACGTGGCCGGAATGCTCCATGTACAGCGCGGCGGCGAGACCGATCGCCGAGACCACGCCGCCGATGGCGGCCAGCAGGTAGAAGAGGGCTTCTTCGTGGCGGGGATGGGGTGTGAACATGGTCAGAGTCCCTGGTAGCGCACACCTTGGTTCAGGCGCAGATCGGCACGAACCTGGGTGGTCGGCACGCTGGCGATGCGCTTGGCGATGTCGCTGGCGGGGTCGTTGAGGTCGCCGAACACCATGGCGCCTTCGGGGCAGGATTCGACGCAGGCCGGCTGCTGGCCCTTGTCGATGCGATGCACGCAGAGCGTGCAGCTTTCGACGCAGCCCTGGCCGCGCGGGACTTCCGGATTCTGCTGGGTCAGCGGCGTATGGACGAAGGAGCGCGCCTTGTAGGGGCAGGCCATCATGCAGTAGCGGCAGCCGATGCAGGTGTGGCGGTCGACCAGCACGATGCCGTCGGCGCGCTTCATCGAGGCGCCGGTGGGGCAGACATCGACGCAGGGCGGCTCGGCGCAGTGCTGGCACATCATCGGCAGCTGCGTGACGCGGCCGTTGCGTTTATCGACCAGCTCGATCTTGCGTATCCATTGCGAGTTCTGCCGCGGATCGGGCAGCTTCTCGCTGACGCCGTTTTCGGTGTGGCAGGCGTCGATGCACTTGGTGCAGCCGGGCGCGCATTTTCCGGCATCGATCAGCAGGCCCCAGCGCACGGCGGGCGAGGCGGCGGTGCCGGCCTTGCGCGCCTCGGTCGCTGCGTTCGCTTCGCCAACGGCCATCAGGTGCAGGCCGGGGGCGATCACCGTGAAGCCGAGGCCGGCGACACCGGCGCCGGCGGCGGCGATGAAGGCGCGACGCGGATTGCTGTCGGGGGATTGCGGGGTGGTCATGGTTTCACTCCCGTCGCCTTGAAGCCGGCCTTGGGCTGGTGGCAATCCCAGCAGTCGAGCTTTACCGCCGCATAGGAGTGGCAACTCTCGCAGAAATCGCCCTTGCCGAGCACGGAGCCGGTCTTCTTGCTGGCATGGCACTCGATGCAGGCGTTGAGCGACGCCGGTTCGCCGCGGATGCCCTGGCGCAGGCTGCGGTCGCGTTGGTGCTTGAGCATCTCCATGTGGTTGCGGCGCATTTCCTCCGCCGGGGCGATGCACTTGCCCGGACCCTCCACCTTCATGTTCGGAACGGGCGTGCGCTGCGGATGCGCTTCGCCGCTGTGCGCGAAAGTCGGCGCTGGCGATACGGCGATCAGCGCCGCGACCAGCGCCGCAAACATCGTGACAGGAATGCGCAGCAGCTTCATGGATGCCTTACTCGCCGAGGCCCATCTGGATGTAGCCCGTCGGGCAGACGTCGGCGCAGATGTGGCAGCCGATGCACTTGTCGTAGTCGGTGGCGACGTAGCGGCCGGTCATGGTCTCGGTTTTCTTGACCTTGTACACGGCGGTCTGCGGGCAATACACGACGCAGTTGTCGCACTCGAAACACTGGCCGCAGCTCATGCAGCGCTTGGCCTCGGCGATCACTTCCGCCTCGGTCAGCGCGTCGATGCGCTCATCGAAGTTGCCCAGCGCCGAATCCTTGTTCAGATGCGTGACGTGGCGTTTGTTGCGGTCGGTGTATTGGAAGTGGCCGAGGAACAGCTGATCGTGCGGAATGACATAGCGCTCGGAGCGGTTGTCGTAGTTGTGCACCACGTCCTTGCTCTTGTCGGTGCCGACCAGCGGGGCCTTGATCTCGCCCAGTTGAACGCCCTTTTCGACGTACTTGCGCATCAGGTCGAAGGAATGCACGTCGATCTTGGGCCGGCGGCCCGGTTCGACGCCGGCCAGGAACTGGTCGATGCCTTCTGCGGCAATCGCGCCATGGCCCACGGCGGTGGTCAGCAGGTGCGGACGGATGACGTCGCCACCGGCGAACACGCCCGGCTTGCCGGACACCTGGTAGTTCTTGTCGGCGGCGATCATGCCCTTGCCCGAGTTGAATTCCTCGATGCCGGTGAAATCGACGGCCTGGCCGATGGCGGAAACGATCAGGTCGGCCGGCAGTTCTTTTTCCGTGCCTTCGATCTTCTTGATGTCGAGGCGGCCGGAGATCATCTTGGCTTCGCACTGCATCACGCGCAGCGCCGTGGCGCGACCGTCGGGCCCCTTGACCACGCCGATCGGCATCCAGCCGCCCATGATGGTGATGCCTTCAGCCTCGGCGTGCTCGATTTCGGGCTTGCTGGCGGTCATATAGACGGAAGTCAGCGTGACTTCGGCTCCCTGGCGCAGGGAAACATCGGCTACGTCCTGAGCCATCTGGCCCGCGATCGCGCTTTCCCAGTCGGTGGGCTTGGCATGTGTGATGTGGCCCAGGCGGCGGGCAACGGTGGCGACGTCCATCGAGGTGTCGCCGCCGCCGACGACCACCACGCGGTGACCAACGGTTTTCAGGCGGCCGTCGTTGAAGGCCTTGAGGAATGCGGTAGCGGTGACGACGTTGGGCGCGGAATGGGATTCCGGATCGCCCGGCAGCGGCAGGGCGCGGCCGGCCTGGGCGCCGAGGCCGAGGAAAATCGCGTCATAGCTGGTCCGCAATTGCTCCAGCGTGACGTCGGTGCCGATGCGGGTCTTGAGATGCACTTCGACGCCCAGATCGAGGATGCGCTGGATTTCGGCGTCGAGCGTGTCGCGCGGCGTGCGGTAGCCGGGGATGCCGTAGCGCATCATGCCGCCGAGGAATTCGTGCTCGTCGAAAATGGTGCAGCTGTGGCCCTTGAGCGTCAGGTGGTAGGCCGCCGCGAGGCCGGCCGGGCCGCCGCCGATGATGGCGACCTTCTTGCCGGTCTTGTGCTCCGGCGCCTTGAACTTCAGGTTGTTCTGGATCGCCCAGTCGCCCAGATAGTGCTCGACCGAGTTGATGCCGACGTGGTCTTCGACTTCATTGCGGTTGCAACCGGTTTCGCAGGGCGCGGGGCAGACGCGACCCATCACGGAGGGCAGCGGATTGGCTTCGGTCAGGCGGCGCCAGGCGTATTCCTGCCAGGTCATGCTGGGCTTGCCATCGGCGCCGACGGGAGGCTTTTCGATGCCGCGCACGATGTTCAGGTAGCCGCGGATGTCTTCGCCGGACGGGCAGGAGCCCTGGCACGGCGGGGTCGACTGGACATAGGTCGGGCACTTGTAGGAATAACTGGCCTGGAAGATCTGTTCCTGCCAGCGTTTGACCTTGGTGTCGCCTTCCTTGTAGCGGCGGAAGGTCAGTTTTTCGGGTTTGATTTCAGACGTGGCTGACATGAGGGGTCTCCATTGATATCTTGTTCGTCATTGCTCGTTGTTGAGCACGATCGCGGTACTGACCAGTTGGTGCACGCCGCCGACCATGCTCATCTTGAAGCCGTAGTAGGGCAGCACCTTGGTGAATTGGGCCTTGCAGATGGCGCAGATGGTGGCCATGAAATTGACGCCGTCGTGCTGGACGATCTGGTTCAGGGCTTCCATGCGCGGCAGGGCGCCCTTGACGCGGAGGTCGAGCAGTTCGTCGGTCAGCAGGCCGCCACCACCGCCGCAGCAGAAGGTTCTTTCGTGCGTCGTGTCGGGCGACATCTCCACGTAGTGGTTGGCGACGGCCTTGATGATATTGCGCGGAATTTCGAACTGGCCGCCGGCGTAATCGCCCATGCGCGAGCCGCGGGCGACGTTGCAGGAATCGTGGAAGGTGACGATGCGGTGATCGTTGGCTTCCTTGTTGAACTTGAGGCGGCCGGCCTGGATCAGGTCCCAGGTTACTTCGCAGATATGCGAAGGCTGCTTGTAGTTCGGGTCGAGCTGCTTCTGCAACTGGATCGCGAAGGGATCGTTGGCGCCGGCGCCGATGCCGGTCAGGGTGTTCCAGAAGGCGTAGGCGACGCGCCAGGCGTGGCCGCATTCGCCGACCACGATGCGCTTGACGCCGAGCTCCAGCGCGGCTTCGCGCACGCGCATGGCGATCTTCTGCATCTGCTCGTAGTTGCCGATGAACATGCCGAAGTTGCCGGCTTCGGAAGCCTTGCTGGACAGCGTCCAGGAAATGCCGGCGGCGTGGAAGACCTTGCCGTAGCCGATCAGGCTATCGACATGCGGCTCGGCGAAGAAGTCGGCCGAGGGGGTGACCAGCAGCACTTCGGCGCCCTTGACGTCGAGCGGATATTTGACCGCGGCGCCGGTGTCTTCGAGGACGTCCTCTTCGAGGCCTTCCAGCGTATTTTCCAGCGCCGGGCCGGGCAGGCCGAGGTTGTTGCCGATCTTGTGCACCTTGCCGATGATCTCGTTCACGTACTTGTGACCGACACCGATGCTGTGCATGATTTCCTTGGCCGCCATGGTGACTTCGGCGGTGTCGATGCCGTAGGGGCAGAACACCGAGCAGCGGCGGCACTCGGAACACTGGTTGTAGTAGCGGAACCAGTCGTCGAGCACGTCCTTGGTCATGTCGCGGGCGCCGACCAGCTTGGGGAACAGCTTGCCCGGCAGCGTGTAATAGCGGCGATAGACCGAGCGCATCAGGTCCTGGCGCGCCACCGGCATGTTCTTCGGATTGCCGGTGCCGATGAAATAGTGGCACTTGTCGGTGCAGGCGCCGCAATGCACGCAGGCATCCATGTACACCTTGAGCGAGCGGTACTTGCCGAGCAGTTCGCCCATCTTGGCGACAGCCTTCTGCTCCCAGCCATCGACCAGGGTGCCGGGGAAACCCATGGCCTCGTTGTGCGCGGCGGTGGCGGCATAGGGGTCGGGGTCGATCATCGCGTCCGCGCGCAAGGCGGGGATGGTCGGATACTCGCGGAAGGCCGGAGCGACCACCTTGGCCTTTTCGGGGGCCTTGGCAGGTGCGGCCTTGGCCGCAGGAGCCGCAGCGGAACTCGGCGCTGGCGCTACGGCGACGGGTGTGGTTTCGTCGGCCATGTCAGTTCTTCGCCTCGAATTTGGCCGCCCAGGACGCCAGATGGCGCGTCTCGCGTGGATTGTCGACCTGGTTGCGGGTCGGCGAGAAGAACACGCCAGGCGCGTGCATCAGTTTGCTGACGGGGAAGATGATCATCAGCAGCACGACCATGCCCAGGTGCAGGTAGAGGCCGGGGTGCGCCGGCAGCGGATTGATCTCGAACACCATCAGGCCGAGGAAGAAGGTCTTCACGGCGACGATGTCGGTGTGCATGACGAACTTCATCAGCAGGCCGGTGACGGCGATGCCGAGCAGCAGGGCCAGCATCAGGTGATCGGAGGGGGTCGAAATGTAGCGGATGCGCTCGACCAGAAAGCGCCGTGCCCAGAGCCCGGCGAGGCCAGCGGCCATGGCGAAGCCGGCATACATGCCGA
Organism: Sulfuritalea sp.; assembly: GCA_041648855.1. Taxonomy (GTDB): domain Bacteria; phylum Pseudomonadota; class Gammaproteobacteria; order Burkholderiales; family Rhodocyclaceae; genus Sulfuritalea. The sequence continues at coordinate 5,434 of JBAZOF010000131.1, forward strand.
AGGGCTGGATGAAGGCGATGATGAAATTCACCGGCTCGGTGAAGTAGCGCAGGTGGCGCAGCAACACCAGCGCGAGGCCGACATGGAACAGCCACCCGAGCGCCCAGATCCACAGGTTGGACTTGAACAGGCTTTCGAAGAACACCACTTCGCGGAACATGCGGAAGGCCACCCCGCCGGTGGTGGTCGGTGCCGGCGTGGTGGGAATCTTCAGCGGCGCCGGGGTGCGCGCATAGTCGTAGATCCGGTACGCGACGCCGCCCGCCAGTATCAGCGTGGCGGCGTAGAACAGGATTGCGAACAAGAGGCTCATGGACGCTTTCTATTGCGGCTCGGCAACGGGGTTTCCGGGAAGGAACAGGCCTGACGGTGAACCGGTATCAGACGCAGCCCGTCGGCTTCGGCAGGCCGGCGATCTTGCACGCCTGCTTTGCGGGACCGTAGGGGAACAGGTCGTACAGGTACTGGCTGGTGCCTTTTTCCGGGCCGAGCTTCTTGCCGATGGCCTTGGTCAGCACGCGAACGGCCGGGGCGATCTGGAACTCGTTGTAGTAGTCGCGCAGGAAATTGATCACTTCCCAGTGCGACTCGGTCAGTTCGACGCTTTCCGTTTGGGCGAGATATTTGCCGACCTCTTCGTTCCATTCGGCGAGGTTGACCAGATAGCCTTCTTCGTCCGTTTCGTAGTTCTTGCCGTTGACTTCAATGGTAGCCATGAGTGTCTCCTTGGTGATGTATGGGGTAATTAAAAGATTTCGCTTACAGCCACGATTGGCAGTTTTTGTGTTCTGCGACGAGGTCGACGAAGCCGCCGTAATCGACGGTGGTGACGCCTTCCATGATGCGGTCGCCCATGCCGCGCGCGTCGAGGTCCGGCGCGAGTACATAGATCTTGAAGCGCGACAGCGCATCGCGCAGCTTGGCTTCTTCTTCGTTGCCGCGGGTGGCGGCATAGACGGCATCCTCGATCAGCAGGATGGTGCCGCCATTCGCCACGCGCAGGCAGGAATCCAGCGTGTTGCGGTCGGGGGACGATTTATTGACGATATGCAGCATTGTTTTTCTCCCTTAGAAGCTGAGGACGACGTCCATCTCGTCCATCAGCTTGCCCAGTTCGGCGCGCGACATCACGGTGACATCGACCAGCAGGTCGTCTTCGGTGAGACCGCGGGCGGCCAGGGCTTCCTCTTCGACGTAGAGCTTCTCGATGTCGTAGCCGTCGAGCGCCCGGTAGGTCGGCGAGAAGTTCTTGTTCTCGATGCCCTTGGTCTGCTGGCCCTTCTTCAGCTGGAATACGCCGTCGTCCATGAAGACGAGGCTGACGTCCTGGTCGAAGGCCGCCGTGATCAGCACCACTTCCAGCGATTCGAGCGCATAGATGGTGCCGTAGGGGGCCTTGCGATTGACGAACATGAACTTCTTGACGGTTCCTTCGCTCATGTCAGTCTCCAAACGTCACGAGGCGGTCGGCCTCGATACCGGCTTCGACGAGCTGGCCGAGTCCCGAGATGCGAAAGCCGGCGGCCAGGTTTTCGTCGCGGATGCCGCGGCGCAGGGCCGCGGCAACGCAGACCACGAGGTCGAGCTTGTGTTCTTCCGCGAGCTTGGACCAGCGGGCGACGATGTTGCGGTCGTCCAGCGGCGGCTCGGTCAGCGAGGAGGCGTTGTTCACGCCGTCGTTGTAGAAGAACACGCGACGAATCTCGTGGCCCTTCTCCAGCGCGGCCTTGCAGAACAGGTAAGCGGAATCGCTGGCCTGATGCTGGTAGGGCCCTTCGTTGATCGTAACTGCAATTTTCATGAACTGGCTTTCCTGAAATTCGCTCAGAAGCGGATGTGGGTGGAGGCGTTGAGGTTGGTACGCGAACCGCGCCAGTCATCGATCAGATACTTGGTGAAGGGCAGTCCGGTCTTCTCGAAGAAGCGCGGCCAGCCGATGCGATCGATCCAGTCGGCAAGGCGTTCCCACGGACGGGCGTCGGCCTTGTAGGTGCGCAGGATGTTGCCCACCGCGGCGTTGACTTCGGGCCAGCGCGGCGCGTTGTTGGGCAGGCCGGAGGCGACCATCTTCATGAAGGTGGGCTTGCCGCGGGCATTGGAGTTCTTGCCGCCAACCCAGATCGCCAGCTTGGAATGCTCCGGATCGTTGATCTGCATCGGCGGGCAGGGGGGGTAGCAGGCGCCGCAGCAGATGCACTTCTTCTCATCGACTTCGAGCGAGGGCTTGCCATTGACCAGCGCCGGGCGGATCGCCGCAACCGGGCAGCGGGCGACGACGGTGGGGCGCTCG
>JBAZOF010000132.1:0-7716 GCA_041648855.1 Sulfuritalea sp.
CGTTGACTGGGCGCGTACTGCTTCAGCCTGATCCGTCACAGATCACCAAAATTCATACTTGGAGAACACCTTGAACATCCTCGCGCTCATTCCTGCCCGCATGGGCAGCAGTCGTTTCCCGGGCAAGCCCATGGCCCGCATCCTGGGCAAGCCGATGATCGGCCATGTCTATGAGCGTGTTGCCCAATCCCCCGTGCTCGCCATGACTGCGGTGGCGACATGCGACAAGGAGATTTTCGATTACATCGAATCAATTGGCGGCAAGGCGGTGATGACGGCCGATACCTACGAACGGGCTTCGGATCGTTGTGCGGAAGCATTGCTGAGCATGGAGAAGGAATACAACACGCGTTATGACATCGTGGTGATGGTGCAGGGCGACGAACCCATGACTCATCCCGACATGATCGCGGAAGCAGTGCAGCCCATGCTGGACGATCCTGCAATCCAGGTGGTCAACCTGCTGGGCCAAATCAAGGATGCAGCCGAATTCGAGGACCGAAACTGCATCAAGGTAGTTTGCGATCTCAATATGAACGCGATGTATTTTTCGCGGGAACCGATACCCACCCGCTGCAAGGTGGACACCGTTCCGATGGGCAAGCAGGTCTGCATCATTCCGTTCCGCCGCGACTATTTGCTCGAGTACACCCGCTTGGCGCCGACTCCTTTGGAGATCGCCGAATCGGTGGACATGATGCGCATCCTCGAGCACGGCATGAAAGTCCGCATGACCCCGACCCGATACAACTCGCAGGCCGTCGATACGCCGGACGACTTGAAGCGTGTAGAGCAATTGATGTCGAGAATGAATGCTTGACGGTCTGCTGCGGTATCCAAGCTCTTGACCAGAGTCCTGATCTGGGATGCCGACGGCGCCCCACCGGTTGGAGACGGGCTGGTCGTCTTGTGGCGGGCGTTTGCCGGCAGCGCCGATGCTGGAGTTGTATCCATTCCGGCTCTGATTGAAGCCAACGCCGAATCCCTGCGAGCGCGTTATCTGACTTGGGTTTATGAGTTCGGAGAGACGCCGATAAGGGGCAAGCGACTCCTTGACCACCTCGAGATACGCCCCGGCTTCAGTTATTGGTGGATGACGCTGTTTGCCGAAAAGTGCAACTATTCAAAATCCCCGCAGATTGACGATGTCATCAGATTGCTCGCTTTCGAGCAATGGGTGGATGAGCGCCGCCCGAGTCAGATCACGCTGATTACCGCCAATGCAGCACTTGCGGAATGCATGGGCAGCCTTTGCAGCAATTCGGGCATATCGTTCCTGTGGCAGCCCGGGCCCGCCGCCAAAGACGCCTTGTCGTGGGCCAAGCGCCTTTACCGGACGCTGCCTTCCCTGTTGCAGTCGTTTGCCTGGCTACTGGCTTATGCGCTGCGGCGCTGGCCGCTAAGGGGAGTCGGGCTCGCGGAATGGCGTCAAGCCACTGGAGAGATCACCTTCTTCTCCTATCTGTTCAACCTGGTGCCCGAGGCGGCGAAATGCGGCCGCTTTGAGAGTCGCTACTGGGGACATTTGCCGGACGAACTCAGGAAAGACGGGATCAAGACGAACTGGCTTCACCTCTATGTGGAGAGCGATGCGCTGCCGAGTGCCGCCAAGGCCGCAGAGGCGATCGGGCAATTCAATGCTGCAGGCCAAGGCGAGCAGATTCATGTCACGCTTGATTGTTTTTTGAGCCTGAAGCTCGTCTTCAAAACAGCGCGCGAAGGCTTGCGCGTGTGGCGCCTGGGTCAAGCGCTCATGCCATCGCGTGTCGCCAGCGAGGCGACCCGGATCGATTTGTGGCCCTTGTATCGGGCAGAGTGGGCGCAGTCCTTCTCGGGCCCGGCGGCCATGAGCAATGTTCTGAATCTGAACCTGCTCGAATTCGCTGCCGGCTGCCTGCCACTGCAACAGGCGGGTGTGTATTTGCAGGAGAGTCAGGCTTGGGAGTTTGCGCTGGTGCATGCCTGGAAAGCTGCCGGGCATCGACGTTTGATCAGCTTCCCCCATTCAACCGTGCGCTATTGGGATCTCCGATATTTCTTCTCACCGCGGAATTACCGTGACGGCGAGCGGAACGGACTCCCACGACCGGAGCAGATCGCGGTCAATGGAGTTGCCGTGCGGGACGCTCTTGTCGCCGGCGGCTACCCGGAGCGCGACCTGGTCATGGTTGAATCCCTGCGCTATTTTCATTTGCTCGAAACTCGCGGCGCTGACCATCGAGCGGGACACCAGGCCGGGGTCCCGCTGCGCGTCCTGGCAATGGGCGACATAGTCGAGAGAAATACCGAAAAACAGATGCGCCTGTTGGAAGGGGCAGCACGGTTCCTGCCGGCTGATACGGTCTATACCGTCAAACCGCACCCCGCTTGCGCTGTTGTCACGGATGATTATCCGGGCATCCGAATCACGGTGAGCATGCTGCCTATCGCCGAGCTGCTGGCAGGCTGCGATGTGGCCTATTCGAGCAGTGTCACCTCGGCGGCTGTCGACGCCTACTGTGCCGGCGTTCCTGTGGTTTCGATGCTGGATCCCGCCACCCTCAATCTCAGTCCGCTGCGCGGATGCGAAGGCGCCGTCTTTGCCAGCACGCCGAAAGAATTGGCCGAGGCACTGGCCGCCTGCGCGTCTCAGCCCACGACAAGCGGCAAGACTCAGACATTCTTCACGCTTGATGCCGGCCTGCCACGCTGGCGAAAGCTGTTGCAGGCTCAAGATCAAGCCAGCATTTATAATGCCGGTTGAGCGATGAGCATTTTCCTTATCAAGGTATCCCTTCAATGAACTGCCGGCATGAATTCGATGGCAAGACCGTCCTTGTTACCGGTCACACCGGCTTCAAAGGTGCGTGGCTTACTGCTTGGCTAAAGCAACTCGGTGCCAAAGTGGTCGGGGTCGCCCTTGATCCACCGACCTATCCTTCACATTTCGATGCGGCTCAGATGGGCCGCAGCATGACCGACCTGCGGATCGACGTGCGCAATCGTGCGGCAGTCGAGGAAGCCGTGGTTTCCGCACAGCCCGATTATCTGTTTCATTTGGCGGCGCAGGCGCTGGTGCGGCGGTCCTACGATGATCCCATGGAAACCTGGCTGACCAATGTCCAGGGCACGCTGCATGTGCTCGAGGCCCTGCGCAAACTCGACAAGCCTTGTTCCGCCGTGATCATCACCAGCGACAAGTGTTATGACAACGTGGAGTGGGTGTGGGGCTATCGGGAAACCGATGCGCTGGGCGGCCCCGACCCTTACAGCGCATCCAAAGGCGCGGCGGAGCTGGCGATTCGTTCGCACGTCAAGTCGTTCTTTCCGAAAGCGACAAGCAAGGTGCGCATTGCCTCGGCACGCGCGGGCAATGTGATCGGCGGCGGTGACTGGGCGACCGACCGCATCGTGCCGGACTGTGTGAAGGCGTGGTCGCTCGACAATATGGTTGAACTGCGCAACCCTCATTCCACCAGGCCCTGGCAACATGTGCTTGAACCGCTGAGCGGCTATCTGAATCTCGCCATTGCCCTGTTGCACCAACCCGAAATGCATGGCGAATCCTTCAATTTCGGACCGCCGGCGCAGCAGAATCACAGCGTCCTCGAACTGGTCCGGCAGATGGCCTTGCACTGGGACAAGGTCTCCTGGAAGGATGTGTCGCAGTCAGCGAAGGGACCGTACGAGTCCGGCCTGCTCAAACTCAATTGCGACAAGGCCTTGCATCATTTGCGCTGGCATGCCGTGATGGGTTTTGAGGACACGGTGCGCATGACCGCGGAATGGTATCGCGCGTTTTATCAGCAGCCAGCCAGCATTGTCGACACGACGGATCTGCAGATCGCCGACTATACGGCCATTGCGAAGCAACAAGGACTGGCGTGGGCGCAGTGAGTCTGGACGATATCGTCGTCACGCCCCTGGCACGAATTCCAACCAGCGGCGGCGACGTGATGCACGCCATGAAATCCAGCGATGCCGGTTATTCCGGTTTCGGTGAGGCTTACTTTTCATGGATTGCATCGGGGCTCATCAAGGCCTGGAAGCGTCATTCGAGGATGACAATGAATATTGTCGTGCCGGTGGGGCGCGTCAGGTTCGTGTTTCATCTGGATGGTGCGGAGGCATTTCGTGTCGAGGAAATTGGTGTCGATCGATATGTGCGCCTCAGCGTGCCGCCCGGCATCTGGTTCGGCTTTCAGGGGCTGGCAGAGCCGCAAAGTCTGGTGTTGAACATTGCCAGCATTCCTCATGATCCCAATGAAGTTCAGCGCCTTGCGCTGACAGGTATTGCATATGACTGGAGCTAACCCATGAAGGTTATCTTGCTCGCCGGTGGCTTCGGGACGCGTCTCGCCGAATACACCGACGTGATTCCGAAACCCATGGTGCCTGTCGGAGGCAAGCCCATCCTTTGGCACATCATGCAAACCTATGCGCACTTTGGGCACAAGGATTTTTATGTCGCTCTTGGTTACAAGGCCGAGGTGGTCAAGGAATACTTCCTGAATTACCGTGCGCTCAACGCCGACTTTACGGTGGACCTTACGTCGGGTGAGGTCACGCCGCACCAACTGGCCCCGGTGGACTGGCGGGTGACCCTGGTCAATACGGGGGACGCGTCCATGACCGGAGGCCGTGTCAAACGCATGGCGCCATTCATAGGCAGCGAGACTTGCATGCTGACATACGGCGACGGCGTAGCCGATATCGATCTCGATGCGCTGCTGGCCTTTCACCGCAGCCACGGCAAGATGGTCACAGTGTCTGCCGTTCGTCCTGCTGCCCGCTTCGGAGAACTCGATCTGGACGGCCCGCGTGTCGTGAGTTTTCAGGAAAAACCTCAACTGCACGAGGGATGGATCAACGGCGGGTTCTTTGTGATCGAGCCGGCATTCTTCGACTTGATCGCCGGGGATAGCACGTTGCTGGAGCGGGAGCCTCTGGAGCAGGCAACCAAGGCAGGCGAATTGATGGCTTATCGCCATGATGGCTTCTGGCATTGCATGGATACCAAGCGTGACCATGAATTGCTGGAGTCGATGTGGGCCAAAGGGGCTCCTTGGGCAATTTGATGCGAGTGCTGGTTGCCGGCGGGTTTGGTTTTGCGGGAGGCAGGCTGGCCCAGCATATGCAGCGGGCCGGCTATCAGGTCATTCTCGGATCACGCAAGGCGAACGAACCACCGGATTGGTTGCCCCGGGCGGAAGTGGTCCGGCTCGACTGGAATAATGTCGATGCTCTGGAAGCGGCTTGTATCGGGGCCGATGTCGTAATTCAGGCCGCGGGCATGAATGCGCAAGACTGCGCTGCCGATCCGGTTGATGCATTGATGGTCAATGGCGTGGCAACGGCCCGCCTGATGGAGGCGGCAGGCAGGGCGGCTGTCAAACGGTTTGTCTACCTGTCCACTGCGCATGTGTACGGGAGCCCGCTCACGGGAAGGGTTGACGAAAATGCCTGCCCCCGCAACTTGCACCCCTACGCAGCCAGCCATCTGGCGGGCGAAAATGCGGTGTTGGGCGCAAGCCGACAGGGAGGCACCCAAGGCATCGTTCTTCGCCTGTCCAATGGCTTTGGTGTGCCCGTGCGCCGGGACGTCAATTGCTGGATGCTGCTGGTGAATGGACTGTGCAAACAAGCGGTGGAGGAAGGACAAATGGTTTTGCAGTCGACCGGGCTTCAGCACCGCGACTTCATTGCCATGTCGGAAATCTGCAGGATGACCGAAGGCCTGATCCAGCGAAGTTTCGACGCCGGGGTGCCAAGCGTAATCAACATTGGATCCGGGATATCACAGCCGGTTCGTGAAATGGCGCGGTTCATTCAACAGCGTTGTCAGGTCGTGCTGAATTTTTGCCCGCGACTGACGTGGTCGGAAAGTGTTGGAGAAGAAGAACACTACCCGCTGGAATATCGGTCGAACGGACTGCGTGACTTGAACCTGATGCCACATATCGATAACACCGCCGAAGTCGACGAATTGTTGGCCTTCTGTGCGGCGACGTTCGACAAGCGGCCGGGAGCCTGAGCATGGTCATGTGCCTTGAAGATGATTGCATTGCTTGCCCATGAATGAGATAGCGCAGCAGGGTTTGCCCGGCCAAGCCGCAAGACCGCTCGTTTCGGTGATCATTCCGACATACAACCATGCCCATTTTCTTGGGCGGGCTCTGCAATCGGTGCTCGATCAGACCTACCCGAACTGGGAAGCGATGGTCATAGACAACCACTCCCGGGACAATACCGATGAGATCGTGCGCAGCTACCAGGATCCACGGATCACTCTGCTCAAGATCCACAACAACGGCGTGATCTCAGCCTCGAGAAACATGGGAATTCGTGCCGCGCGCGGCGATTGGATTGCCTTCCTGGATTCTGACGACTTTTGGTATCCGGCAAAGCTGGAACGCTGCCTCGCGAAGCTCAATGAGGGCTTCGACCTGGTTTGCCACGGCGAACGCTGGTTGGGCGAAGGTCGCGACCGCGAGATGTTCTACGGGCCGGAAGCCCGTGCCAGCTACCAGTCATTGCTGTTCGACGGCAACTGCATTTCCACTTCGGCCGTTGTGGTTCGCCGCGAGCATGTCGAGGCGGCCGGCGGCTTCGACGAGGATCCGGACGTCATCACTGCAGAGGACTATGACCTCTGGCTGCGGCTTGCGCGCAATGGGGCGCGCATTGGCTTCGTGCACGAAATTCTTGGCGAATATCTGATTCATGGCGGCAATCAGAGCAAAGCAGTGTTGCGCAACATGGAGGCGGTCATGTGCGTAGTACGCAAGCACCTTGCCGAGCTCGAGGTGGACACCCTCGCCAAACGGCTGAGTGCGCGCCGGCGCGAAGCGATCATCTACTACAGCGGCGCGCGGGGGCTGCAGGACAACGGCCAGCATGGCGAGGCATGGCCTTACTTCTTGCGCGCATTGGGGGCATGGCCATTCCTGGCGAAGTTTTACGCCGCGATGGTGCTCAATGCCTTGCATCGGCGTCTGGTTTAGGCTCAGCCGTGGAAACAGTGGCTTGCGACTTTTGTGGCTCGGTTGAGGCAACGCCGGTGGCGCGCCAGACCGACCTCCTGCACCGGACCACGGAGGAATTCTTCACCATTGTTCGCTGCGTCGACTGCGGCCTGCAATATACCAATCCGAGGCCATCGCCGGACGAGATGGGGCGCTATTACGCCGATGGCTATTCATTTCATGCAGCGCCTTCGCGCTTGCGTCGCTTCGCCGCCGTCGCTGCCGAGCGCCTGGTGAATGGACCGTTCGCGCCGGTTGCCGACCTGCTTCCGGCCCTCGGCCGCCGTCTCGCTGCGCATGTGAAGCCTTCCATACCTGATCCGGTGCGCGCCTATTACAGTGCGGGCGGACATGGCGCGATGCTCGACATCGGATGCGGGGCAGGCGCAAGCGCCCATTTCTGGGGCGAGCGGGGCGCGCTTCTGGCCTATCGCCGATTTGCCGAGGTTGCCGGCATCGAGATTGCGCAGCGGGCTCGCGAGCAACTTGCGGCAAATGGAATAGAGGCCTGGGGTGATCTTGATGCCGTTCCGGAGCAGCGCCGCTTTGGCATGATCCGAATGAACTGGTCGCTCGAACATGTGCACTCGCCGTCGCGCTATTTCGAGTTCCTGCGGGCGCACCTCGAGTCGGACGGCCGTGCGGTGATTGCCGTGCCGAATTACGATGGCCTTATCTATCGCCTTGCTTCGGATTGTGTCGAGTTGCCCAT
>JBAZOF010000133.1:0-7570 GCA_041648855.1 Sulfuritalea sp.
CCAACCACCAGTGGCCGAGGCCGGCGACCAGCGTCAGCGGCACGGCGTGGGCGATATCGGAGCCGACGATGCGGCGCGTGGCAAGTTGCGGGTAAAGGAAGCTCAGCGCGGTGACGCCAAGCGCACCGGCACCCACCGAAGAAATCGTCACCAGCGTACCGACGATGGCACCGACGAGAATCGTGAGCGCCGTGGTGTGCTTCTGAAAGTCGGCGCTGGTGGGACGGCGGCGGGCGAGTTCGCGCAGACGCCGGCGGAAGATCATCGATGCGGCCGTGAGCACCAGGGCAACGCCCAGCATGATCGAGATCAGACCCACGATGCCATGTCCCTGAACACCGAGTTGCGCCAGTAGCAGCAGGGTCAGGCCCGCGGCTGGCACGCTACCCAAGGCAAGGGGCCCGGTGATGCGCCAGTCGATGTTGCCGTGCCGGTGATGCACCCAGGAACCGCCGCTCTTGGTGATCGCGGCATACAGCAAGTCAGTGCCCACTGCGGTTGCCGGTCTGATGCCGAAACCCAGCACCAGCAACGGCGTCATCAGCGAGCCGCCGCCGACCCCGGTCAGGCCGACCAACAGGCCGACGACAAAGCCGGATAGGGGTAGCGCGGGGTTGAGTGCGATGTCCATGATGCGATGCATCGTAGCGAAGCCATATAGTTCTGGAAAATACTTAATAAGTATTTCAATAGTGCTAATGGTTATATACTTGCACCATGAAACTACAGCAGCTGCGCTACCTGGTCGAAGTCGAGCGTCGTGGCTTGAGCGTATCCGCAGCGGCGGATGCCCTGTTCACCTCACAGCCGGGAGTCTCCAAGCAGATCGGCTTGCTCGAGGAGGAACTCGGGGTGACGATTTTCGAGCGCAGCGGCAAGCGGCTCACGGCGACGACAGCCCCGGGGCAGATCGTGCTGGCTATGGCCCGGCGCATGCTGAGCGAAGCCCAGAACATGAAGCGCGTGGGCGAGGATTACGCGGCCGAAAAGAGCGGCGCGCTGTCCATCGCGACGACCCATACGCAGGCGCGCTACACGCTGCCGCCGGTGATCCAGCGCTTCGTTGCCCGTCACCCGGCGATCCGCCTGCACATCCAGCAGGGCAGCCCGGTGCAGGTGGCGGCGTGGGTGTTGGACGGTAGCGCGGATCTCGGCATTGCCACCGAGGCGCTGGATCGGCATGCCGAACTGCTGACCCTGCCGTGTTTCCAGTGGGCCCATCTGGTGGTGACACCGAAGGGGCATCCCCTGCTGACGCGGCAGCCGCTGACGCTGGCGGTGCTCGCCGAGTATCCGCTGATCACCTACGACGCGACCTTTACCGGCCGCTCGCGCATCGATCGGGCATTCGAACGGCAAAGCCTGCAGCCCAACGTGATGCTCACCGCCATCGATTCGGATGTGATCAAGACCTATGTCGAACTGGGGCTCGGCGTCGGCATCATCGCCGAAATGGCCTTCGATTCCTTGCGCGATGAGGCGCTGGCCGCCATGCCTGCGACCCATCTGTTCGAGGGCAACACCACGCGCCTCGCGTTCCGCCGCGATATCTGGCTGCGCGGCTACGAATACGACTTCATGGAGTTGTTGGCGCCGCATCTGACGCGCCGCATGGTCGAGGCTACGCAAAAGGGCGAAGGCGCCGACCCGGGTTTGTAAATCATGGATTCGCCCGAGATTTCATTTCCGCCGGGGGCGGCGATCGCGCGTGCGGAAGCTAGAATGGAGTCAGTCCCGAATTGCAGCATTCAAAGAGCGAGGTTTGACCATGCCCTATACACCTGATCTTGTCCATGAACTGAATACTCTGGTCCGCTTCAACCTCGAGACCAGCCAGCAAGGAATCAAGGTGCATAAGACCGCCGACCCGGAGGTGATTGCAGCCGTTCGCCGCTTGCACGAGAAGGGCTTGCTGACGCTGGTCGACGGTGGGTATTTGACCGGCCTGGGGCGGGATGCCGCGGAACACGCGCAAGCGGTGCTGACCATCCTGACTTCGAACGCGACTACCGCGGCAGCGACGCAGAAGGACTTTGCCTAGCCGCCCTTAGTCGGCTGCGTCATCGGCCGCATCGTCTGCCTCGGCCTTGCCTTCGAGGGCGCGCAGTTCCCTGAACAGCTCGCGGTAGGCGCGCGGCGGCTTGCCCTGTTCCGCTTCTTTCAGCGCGTTGCGGCGCAGCTGGCGCAGGTGCTGGATATCGGCCGCGGGATAGTCGCGGGCCAGTTCGCTGAACTTCGTCTCGTCTTCCATCAGGCGCGTGCGCAGGTTTTCGAGACGGTGCTGGCGGATGGTGGCCGCCTCCGAGTTGCCCTTGATCTCGTCCATCGCCGCGCGCAGGGGCGCGGCATCGATGTCGCGCATGATCTTGCCGATGTACTGCATCTGGCGCCGCTTGGCTTCGTGCTTGGTGAAGCGCTGGGCGTCGAGCAGCGCATCGCGTAGTCGTTCCGGCATCTCGATCTTCGCCAGGCGCTCTTTCGACAGTGCCACCAACTCAGCGCCGAGATCCTGCAATGCCGTCATCTCGCGCTTCAGCTGCGATTTGCTGGGGCCGGAATATTCGTCCGGTTCGTTATCGATATCATCCACGGTTATGATTATAGCTTCGCGATCAGAGTCTCACTCTCAAAGGGTTCCCGCATGTCCCAAGGTTTTGCTCATTCTCACGAGTCGTTGCGCGCATTGGCGCAGGCTGTCCTCGATCACGCAGCAAGCAATGGCGCCACGGCCTGCGAGGTCGATGTGTCGGAGGGCCTGGGCCAGTCGGTCAGCGTGCGCCGCCAGGAGGTGGAAACCATTGAATACAACCGCGACAAGGGCCTCGGCGTCACGGTGTACATCGGCCAGCGGCGCGGCCATGCCAGCAGCTCGGATTTCTCGCCGGCAGCGCTGAGGGCCTCGGTCGACGCTGCGCTCTCCATTGCGCGCTTCACCGCCGAAGACGATTGCGCCGGGCTGCCCGACGCCAAACTGTTGGCGACGAAGACCATGGATCTGGACCTGTTCCATCCATGGGATATTTCAGTCGAGACCGCAATCGACGTCGCGCGCCGTTGCGAGCAGGCCGCCTTCGACGTCAGTCCCATGGTCAAGAATTCCGAAGGCGCCAGCGTCTCCGCGCAGACCGCGCAGTTCGTTTCGGCCAACAGCCTCGGCTTCATGGGCGGATTCGCCACTTCGCGGCACTACATCTCGTGTTCGGTGATCGCCGGCGAGGGAGACGACATGCAGCGCGACGACTGGTATGCCACGCGCCGCAACGCCGCCGATTTTCCCGATTCCGCAAGGATTGGCGACTACGCAGCGCGACGCGCGCTGTCCCGTCTCGGCGGCCGCAAGCTGAAGACGCGCAAGTGTCCGGTGATATTCGAAGCGCCGTTGGCGGCAGGCCTGATCGGCAGTTTCGTGCACGCGATATCCGGCGGTTCGCTGTATCGCAAGACATCCTTCCTGCTCGACAGCCTCGGCCAGCAACTCTTCCCGGACTTTGTCCAGATCAGCGAACGACCGCATATCCGCGGCGCATTCGCCTCGTCGCCTTTCGACGACGATGGCGTCGCAACCCATGATCGCGAGGTGGTGAAGAACGGCATGCTGCAGGGCTATTTCCTGTCCACCTACTCGGCGCGCAAACTGGGCATGCAGACCACCGGCAATGCAGGCGGTGCGCACAATCTGCTGGTGCAACCGGGGCGGCACGATCTGAAGGGGTTGCTGCGCGAAATGGGGACGGGCCTGCTGGTCACCGAACTGCTCGGGCAGGGCGTGAACTACGTAACCGGCGACTACTCGCGCGGTGCGGCAGGGTACTGGGTCGAAAAGGGCGAGATCGCCTATCCGGTGGAAGAGATCACCATCGCCGGCAATCTGCGCGAGATGCTGCGCGGTATTGTCGACATAGGCAATGACATCGAGGTGAGGGGTTCGAAACAGGTCGGTTCCGTTCTGGTCGACCGCATGACCATAGCCGGCAACTGACGCCGGCAGAAAATCGGCGCTGGTGGCACGGCGAAGGTTTGATCCGCGATATGTCACGACGGTTGTCCAGGGAACCGAGGCCCGCGCAATCATGTTGAAACACTAGACTGCCGCATGCCAAGATCGAACAAGACCCCCAGCCCTCCGGTTCGGAAAGCAGCTGCGAAGACGGGCCGCAGCACGGCACCGGGCAAGCGCCAAAGCGCCAAGGCGACGTCTGCCCATCCGGCTTCACCGGATGTGACCGCGCTCATCGCTCGCAGCGCCTTGCTTTACCGCAAGGGGGAGGTCCAGGCAGCTCTGGAGGTTGCCAACGCGGGACTGGTCATCGATCCCGGCAACGCGGTTCTTCTGGCCCACCGCGGAGTATTTTCCGCTGCACTGGGAGATGCAGCAGCGGCCGAGGACGCTTATCGCCATGCCCTTTCCATACAGCCGGACAGCGCCGAGACCCACTACAACCTGGGCAACCTGCTCAAGGGGCAAAGGCGCCTGGAAGAAGCGGAAGCTGCCTACCGTCGCGCCATCGCGCTGAACCCCGACTCGGCAGACGCCCACTCCAACCTGGGCAACCTGCTCACCGAGCAGCGGTGTACGGATGAGGCCGAAGTCTTTTGCCGCCGGGCCATCGTCCTGAGGCCTGATAACGCCCAGGCCCACTCCAACCTGGGCAACCTGCTGCAGATCCAAAGGCGTCCGCAGGAGGCGGAAGCCGCCTATCGGCGCGCCATCGCCGCGAAACCGGACTACGCGGAGGCCTACTCGAACCTGGGTGTTCTGCTCAAGGCGCAAAAGCGCATTGACGAAGCCGAAGCCGCCTACCTTCGCGCCATTGCAGTGAAGCCTGATTACGCAGAGGCCTATTCGAACCTGAGTGTTCTGCTCATGGAGGAGAAGCGCTTCGCCGAGGCTGAAGCCGCATGCCGCCGCGCCATTTCCCTGAGGCCGGATTACGTCGATGCCTACTCCAATCTGGGCAACCTGCTCCAGGCGCAAAAACGCCCGGAGGACGCTGAATCAGCCTATCGTCATGCCATCGCACTGAAGCCGGACCATGCTGACGCCCGCTGGAATCTCAGCCTGCTGCTGCTGCGACGGGGGCGGCTTCAGGAAGGCTGGAGGGAATTCGAAGCACGCTACGCTCCCGGCAAGACGGACCGAAAAATGGCGCCACCGCCGACTCTCCCGGACGGCATACCGCTGCCGCCGCAATGGCAGGGTGAGCCGTTGGCGGGCCGGTCGCTGCTGATCTGGCCGGAGCAGGGATTGGGCGATGAAGTCCAGTTCGTTCGCTATCTGCCCTTGCTCAAGGCGCGGGATCTGAGGCATCTCACACTGGCTTGCAGGCCGCCCCTGAAGGCACTGTTTGCCGCACAGAATCTGGCGGACCGGGTCATCAGCACGTCGGACTGGCGCCCCGAGATGGCGGCAGAGTTCGACTACTGGTGCTATCCGCTCAGCCTGCCGCTGCATTTCGCCACCACGCTCGACAACATTCCGGCGAAGATTCCATATCTGTCGACGGATCCCGACAGAATCGCACATTGGGCGGCGCGCCTGCCGCCTGCGGCGCTGCGCGTCGGCCTGGTATGGAAGGGGAGCCCGACGCACAAGAACGACGCCAGCCGATCCCTTCCCGCGCTGGCCACCCTGGCGCCGCTTTGGTCCGTCCCCGGCATTGCCTTTGTCAGCCTGCAGAAAGGCTCTGGCGAAGAAGAGGCCGGCACGCCCCCGGCCACCCAGCCTTTGACGCACCTGGGCGGTGAGATTGACGATTTTTTGGACAGCGCTGCGATCCTCGGACGCCTGGATCTCCTGATCTGCGTCGATACCGCCGCTGCGCATCTGGCGGGTGCGCTGGGCAAACCCTGCTGGGTGCTGCTGCCCGACCACAAGACCGACTGGCGCTGGCTGGAAGAGCGGACCGATTCCCCCTGGTATCCTCATGTCATGCGTCTGTTCCGTCAGACGACTGACGGCGACTGGGCTGGCGTGGTAGCGCGGGTGACGGTGGCGCTGCGGGAGTGGAAGGCCCGAGCGGAGAGAGCCGATTCATCGATTTCTGCGGGCGACGGCGGGCCGGTGAGTTCTGCGAAAGCTGATGTTGCCGCTTTCCTGACCCGGAGTGCGGCCCTCTATCGCAAGGGACAAATCAGGGAGGCGCTGGCACTAGTTAGCCAGGCACTCGCCATCGATCCCGACAACGAGGACCTTCTGAACAATCAGGGTGTATTTGCTGCCAGGATCGGCGACGGGGCGACAGCCGAAGCCGCCTACCGTCGGGCCATCGCCGTGAAGCCGGACTTCGCGGTAGCTCATTCCAATCTTGGCAACCTCCTCAAGGCGCAGGCTCGTCTGCCGGAGGCCGAAGCGGCCTACCGTCGCGCCATTGAAGTGAAGCCCGACGCACCGGAAGCCTATTGCAACCTGGGGAATCTGCTCAAGGAGCAAGAGCGTCCGCAAGAAGCGGACGCGGCCTACCGCCGTGCAATTGCATTGAAGCCGGATTGCGTCGAGGCCCACTCCAACCTGGGTGTTCTGCTAAAAGACCAAGAGCGCCCCGATGAGGCTGAAGCGTCTTATCGTCGTGCCATCGCAGCGCAGCCGGATTACGCGGAAGCCCATTCCAATCTCGGCAACCTCCTCAAGGCGCAAGCTCGTCCGCAAGAGGCTGAAGCCGCGTATCGGCGTGCCATCAAGGCGAAGCCGGACTGCGTCGAGGCTTACTCCGCTCTGGGTAGCCTGCTCAAAGAGCAGAAGCGCCCCGAGGAGGCCGAAGCCACTTACCGACGCGCCATTGCCGCCAAGCCGGACTACGCCGATGCCTACTCGGACCTGGGTGTCCTGTTGGCAGAGCAAAAGCGCATGGACGAAGCGGAAGCGGCCTACCTTCGCGCCATTGCAGTAAAGCCCGAACTGGCGGAAGCCCATTACAACCTGGGCGTTCTGCTCATGGAACAGAAGCGGCGAAAGGAGGCTGAAATTGCCTACCGTCGCGCGATCGCACTCAGGCCGGACTACGCGAGCGCCCACTACAATTTGGCTGTGCTGCTTCACGTGCAAAGACACCCGGAGGAGGCCGAAGCCGCCTACCGTCGTGCCATCGAATTGAGGCCGGACGACGCAGATATCCACTTGAATCTCGGTTTGCTCTTGCTGCAGCGGGGGCGATTCCCGGAAGGCTGGGCGGAGTTCGAGGCACGATATGCCCCCGGCAAGACGAACTGCAGGATAGTGCCGCCGCCGACCGTCCCCGGCGGTGCGCCGCTGCCCCCGCAATGGCTGGGCGAACCGCTGCAAGGGCGGTCGCTGCTGATCTGGCCGGAACAGGGAATGGGCGATGAAATCCAGTTCGTGCGCTATCTGCCCATGCTCAAGGCACGGGGCTTGCGGCATCTCACGCTTGCGTGCAAGCCGCCCCTGCAGGCTTTGTTTGCGATGCAAAATTTGGCGGACCGCGTGATCAGCACTTCGGAATGGCGTCCCGAAATGGCCGCGGAGTTCGATGTCTGGTGCTACCCGCTCAGCCTGCCCTTGCATTTCGCCACTACGCTGGAGAATCTGCCGGCGACGATTCCGTATCTGACGGCG
>JBAZOF010000134.1:0-7528 GCA_041648855.1 Sulfuritalea sp.
TCGGCAGTGCGACGGTGCATGAGGCCATGGGCCGCGTCGGCCTGATGCAGCCTTATATGCGGCCGATCTACGCCGGTGCGCAGGTGTCGGGCACCGCCGTCACCGTGCTGCTGCACCCGGGCGACAACTGGATGATGCATGTGGTCGCCGAGCAGATCCGGCCGGGCGACATCATCGTCGCGGCGATCAGCGCCGCATGCACCGACGGCTACTTCGGCGACCTGCTGGCCACCTCCTTCCAGGCCCGCGGCGCGCGCGCGCTGGTCATCGACGCCGGCGCGCGCGACGTGAAGACACTGACCGAAATGGGCTTCCCGGTCTGGAGCAAATGCATCAGCGCCAAGGGCACGATCAAGGCCACGCTCGGCTCGGTGAACATCCCGGTGGTCTGCGCCGGCATGCTGGTCACCCCGGGCGACGTCATCGTCGCCGACGACGACGGCGTGGTTTGCGTGCCGCGCGCAATGGCCGCGGCAACGCTCGATGCGGCCGCGAAGCGGGAAGCCAACGAGGGCGCCAAGCGCGAGAAGCTTGGCGCCGGCGTGCTCGGCCTCGACATGTACGGCATGCGCGAACCCCTGGCCAAGGCCGGCCTGAGGTATGTGGACTGACGCGGTGGGCATCCCCGCCAACCCCCTGCAGTGGTCCATCGGCCTCGTCGGTTACGGCGAGGTCGGCCGCATCCTGGCCGAGGACCTGCGCGCACGCGGCGTGGCGAACATCCTCGCCTATGACATCAAGCTCGGCGGACCGGACGAAGCACCGCTGCGAGCGCACGCCACGCAGTACGGCGTGCGCCTCACGCCCTCCCATGCCGAACTGGCCGCCGGCGCCGACCTGGTGATTTCCGCCGTCACCGCCAGCCAGGCCGTGCCGGTCGCCGTATCGTCAGCGCCGACTTTGAAGCAGGGCGCATGGTTCCTCGATTTCAACTCGGCCTCGCCGGGCGCCAAGATCAGGGCCGCTGCAATCGTCGACGCCGCCGGTGGGCGCTACGTCGAAGGCGCGGTGATGACCTCGATTCCGCCCTATCGCATCCGCGTGCCGCTGCTGCTCGGCGGCCCGGCTGCCGCCGAACTGGCGCCGCTGCTCAAGGAGCTCGGCTTCGCGGCCAGGGTCGCCAGCGAAGAGCTCGGCGTCGCATCGGCCACCAAGATGTGCCGCAGCGTGATGATCAAGGGCTTCGAGGCCATGGTCATCGAAAGCTTCACCGCGGCGCGCGCCTACGGCGTCGAGGACGCGGTGGTTGCTTCGCTGTATGAAACCTTTCCCGGCATCGACTGGGAAAAGCAGGGCGCCTACTTCTTCCAGCGCGTCATCGAACACGGCCGCCGCCGCAGCGAGGAAGTGCGCGAGGTGGCCGAGACGGTGCGCGAAATCGGCCTCGTGCCGTGGTCGGCGCAGGGCACGGCAGAGCGGCAGGCCTGGATCGCCGACCTCGCCGACGAAGGGCTGTTCGGCAAGAAGGGCAGCCCGGAGTTCGCCCGCAGCGCCGACTGGCGCGTCGAGGCCGATCGCATCCTGGCCAAAGTAAAACCGGTGAAATGAATATGGAATTCCAGAAAACTCCGGGCTGGCTCGACTGGTACGCCGTACCGTCAGCGCCGACTTTCAAGCTGCCGGCAGGGGCCATCGACGCGCACTGCCACGTGTTCGGTCCCGGCGCCGAATTTCCCTTTGCGCCCGAGCGCAAGTACACGCCCTGCGACGCCTCGAAGCAACAGCTCTATGACCTGCGCGACCACCTCGGCTTCGCGCGCAATGTCGTGGTGCAGGCCACCTGCCACGGCGCCGACAACCGCGCCATGGTCGATGCGCTGGTTCATTCGGCTGGCCGTGCGCGCGGCATCGCCACGGTGCGGCGCACGGTCACCGACAGCGAGCTGCAAGCCATGCACGCGGCCGGCGTGCGCGGCGTGCGCTTCAACTTCGTCAAGCGCCTGGTGGACTTCACGCCGAAGGACGAACTGATGGAAATCGCGGCGCGCATCGCGCCGCTGGGCTGGCATGTGGTGATCTATTTCGAAGCAGTCGACCTGCCCGAGCTGTGGGATTTCTTCACCGCACTGCCGACCACCATCGTGGTCGATCACATGGGCCGCCCCGACGTGAGCAAGCCCGTCGACGGCCCCGAGTTCGAACTCTTCGTCAAGTTCATGCGCGACTATCCGAACGTCTGGAGCAAGGTCAGCTGCCCCGAGCGGCTTTCGGTCACCGGACCGAAGGCGTTGCACGGCGAGCCGGGTTTGGAACATGGCGCCTACCGCGACGTGGTGCCCTTCGCCAGGCGCATCGTCGAGACCTTTCCCGATCGCGTGCTGTGGGGCACCGACTGGCCGCATCCGAACCTCAAGGACCACATGCCCGACGACGGCCTGCTGGTCGACTTCATTCCGCACATCGCGACCACGCCCGAATTGCAGCGCAAACTGCTGGTCGACAATCCGATGCGCCTTTACTGGCCCGAGGAAAAAACTAAATGAGCCCCCACGCTCACATTCGTTCGCTGCCCCCCGAGGGGGCGCATGCCTCCCTTGAGGCGGCTCTGCAGGAGGCATGATGGCACTCGACAAGCCCTACCAGGACGTCCCCGGCACGACGATCTTCGACGCGGAACAGTCGCGCCTGGGCTATCACCTCAACCAGTTCTGCATGTCGCTGATGAAGGCGGAGAACCGCGCCCGCTTCAAGGCGAACGAGCGCGCCTACCTCGACGAGTGGCCGATGACCGAGGAGCAGAAACAAGCCGTGCTGGCGCGCGACCTCAACTGGTGCATCCGCCTCGGCGGCAACATCTACTTCCTCGCCAAGATCGGCGCCACCGACGGCAAATCCTTCCAGCAGATGGCCGGCAGCATGACCGGCATGAGCGAGGAGGAATACCGCGACATGATGATCGCCGGCGGCCGTACGGTCGAAGGCAATCGCGTGGTCGGCGAGGACGGCAACGCACAGGCGCACCGCCAGCCCCAAGGTAAACACGGCAAGGCCGGCCGCAAGGAGGCACACTGACATGGCCCGCATCACCGCTTCCGTCTACACCTCGCACGTCCCCGCCATCGGCGCCGCGCTCGATCTCGGCAAGACCGGCGAGCCTTACTGGCAGAAGGTGTTCAAGGGCTACGAATTCTCCAAGCAGTGGCTCAAGGACAACACGCCAGACGTCATCTTTCTGGTCTACAACGACCACGCCACGGCCTTCAGCCTGGAGATGATCCCGACCTTCGCCATCGGCTGCGCGGCCGAGTTCCAGCCGGCGGACGAGGGCTGGGGCCCGCGCCCGGTGCCGGTGGTCAAGGGCCATCCCGAGCTTGCCGCGCACATCGCGCAGTCGGTGATCCAGGACGATTTCGACCTGTGCATCGTGAACAAGATGGCCGTCGACCACGGCCTCACGGTGCCGCTGTCGCTGATGTGCGGCCAGCCCCCTGCCGACAAATTCGCTTGGCCCTGCCCGGTTATTCCTTTCGCGGTCAATGTCGTACAGTACCCGGTGCCCTCCGGCCGCCGCTGCTACAACCTCGGCCGCGCCATCCGCAAGGCTGTCGCCTCCTACGACCAGCCGCTGAAGGTGCAGATCTGGGGCACCGGCGGCATGAGCCACCAGTTGCAGGGGCCGCGCGCCGGGCTGATCAACCGCGAGTGGGACAATGCCTTCCTCGACCAGTTGATTGCCGATCCCGCGACGCTGGCGCAAAAGCCGCACATCGAGTACGTGCGCGAAGCCGGCTCGGAAGGCATCGAACTCGTGATGTGGCTGATCGCGCGCGGCGCCATGTCGGACAACCCGCCGAAGGTGGCGCACCGCTTCTACCATGTGCCGGCGAGCAACACCGCCGTCGGCCATTTGATTCTGGAGAACACATGAGCAAGACCATCAAAGTCGCGCTGGCCGGCGCCGGCGCCTTCGGTATCAAGCACCTCGACGCGATCAAGCTGATCGACGGCGTCGAAGTCGTCTCGCTGATCAGTCGCGATCTGGCGAAGACGAAGGAAGTGGCCGACAAATACGGCATCGCCCACGTCAGCACCGATCTGGCCGACAGCCTCGCGCTGAGGGAAGTCGATGCGGTGATCCTGTGCACGCCGACGCAGATGCACGCGGCGCAGGCGCTGGCCTGCATGAATGCCGGCAAGCACGTGCAGATCGAGATTCCGCTGGCCGACAGCCTGGCGGGTGCCGAGGCAGTGCTGGCGATGCAGCACAAGACCGGGCTGGTCGCCATGTGCGGCCACACGCGCCGCTTCAATCCCAGCCACCAGTGGGTGCACAACAAGGTCACCGCCGGCGAATTCAGCATCCAGCAGATGGATGTGCAGACCTACTTCTTCCGCCGCAGCAACATGAACGCGCTGGGCCAGCCGCGCAGCTGGACCGACCACCTGCTGTGGCACCACGCCGCGCACACCGTGGACCTGTTCGCCTACCAGACGGGCGGCAGCATCGTCGCCGCCAACGCGCTGCAGGGGCCGATCCATCCGGGACTGGGCATCGCCATGGACATGTCGATCCAGCTGAAGAGCAGCAGCGGCGCGATCTGCACGCTGTCGCTTTCGTTCAACAACGACGGCCCGCTCGGCACCTTCTTCCGCTACATCGGCGACACCGGCACCTACATCGCCCGCTACGACGACCTGATCGATGCCAAGGACAACAAGATCGACGTGAGCAAGGTCGACGTCTCGATGAACGGCATCGAGCTGCAGGACCGCGAATTCTTCGCCGCGATCCGCGAGGGCCGCGAGCCGAACGGCAGCGTGGCCCAGGTGCTGCCCTGCTACCGCATCCTCGACCAGCTGGAGAAACAGCTGGCGAAGAGCGCCTGATCATGCAACAGCGCCGCCTCGGTCCCTTCAGTGTCTCGGCCCTCGGCTTCGGCTGCATGAACCTGAGCCACGCCTATGGCACGCCGCCGGCGCCGGAAGCCGCAGAGGCGCTGCTGCTGCGCGTGCTGGATCGCGGCATCACTTTCTTCGACACCGCCGCGCTCTACGGCTTCGGCGTCAACGAGACGCTGCTCGGCCGGGTGCTGAAGCCGCACCGCTCGAAGATCGTGCTGGCGAGCAAGGGCGGCATGACCGGCATCAATGGCAAGCGCGTAATTGACGGCCGGCCGCAAAGCCTCAAGCGCGACTGCGAGGACAGCTTGCAGCGCCTGCAGACCGACGTCATCGACCTCTACTACCTGCACCGCTGGGACAAGCAGGTGCCGATCGAGGACAGCGTCGGCACGCTGGCCGAGCTGGTGCGCGCCGGCAAGGTCAAGACCATCGGCTTGTCCGAAGTGTCGGCGCTGACGCTACGGCGCGCGCATGCCGTGCACCCGATCACCGCGCTGCAGTCGGAATACTCGCTGTGGACGCGCGAACCGGAAATCGCCACGCTCAAAGCCTGCCGCGAGCTGGGCACGGCCTTCGTGCCCTTCAGCCCGCTGGCCCGCGCCTTCCTCACCGGCACCCTGCGCGACCCGCAAGCGGAACTCGAGGCCAAGGACATCCGCAACCAGATGCCGCGCTTCGAACCGGCCAACTACGCGAAGAACCTCGACCTGCTGCCCGAGTACCTGCGCCTCGCCGACGAGGCCCGCTGCACGCCGGCGCAGCTCGCGCTGGCCTGGCTGCTGGCGCAGGGCGAGGACATCATTCCGATCTTCGGCACCCGCAACGTCGCGCATCTGGACGACAACGCCGGCGCCGCCAACGTGAAACTCGAACCCCGCATCCTCGAGCGGCTGGACGCGCTGATCAATCAAAAAACCGTGACGGGGCCGCGCTACAACGCCGCCACGCAAGCGGAAATCGACACCGAAACTTTCTGATTCGGAGCAAGGGAGGCAGGACATGAATACCGGCAAACAGAAACGCGTGATACCCGGCACCACGATGTTCGACGGCGACATGGCGCGCAAGGGCTACGCGCTGAACAAGATGTGCTTTTCCTTCAACTCGGCCGAAAATCGCGCCGCGTACCTCAAGGACAAGGAAGCCTACTGCGACAAGCACGGCCTCAACGAGCAGCAGAAGAAGGCCGTGCTGAGTCTGCAGGTGCTCGACATGCTCGCGGCCGGCGGCAACGCCTACTACCTGGCCAAGCTGGGCGGCATCTTCGGGCTCGACATGCAGGACATCGGCGCGCAACAGACAGGCATGACCAAGGACGAGTTCAAGGCCAAACTCGTCGCCGCGGGGAGAAGCTGACATGGCGAAAATAGTCGGCGGCATCAACGTCACCCACGTGCCCTACATCGGGCGCGCGATTGCCAACAAGCTGCAGCAGGACCCTTACTGGAAGCCCTTCTTCGACGGCTTCCCGCCCGTCCGCCAGTGGCTGGCCAAGGTCAAGCCGGACATCGCCGTGGTCATCTACAACGACCACGGACTGAACTTCTTCCTCGACAAGATGCCGACCTTCGCCATCGGCGCCGCAGCCGAATACAACAACGCCGACGAGGGCTGGGGCATCCCGACCCTGCCGCCCTACCAGGGCGACGTGGATCTCTCCTGGCACATGATCGACTCGCTGATCGAGGAGGAATTCGACATGGTCACCTGCCAGGAAATGCTGGTCGACCATGCCTTCACGATCCCGCTCGAGCTGTTCTGGCCAGACCAGCACCCCTGTCCCGTGCGCACCGTGCCGATCTGCGTGAACACCGTGCAGTTCCCGCTGCCGAAGCCGGCGCGCTGCTTCAAGTTCGGCCAGGCCATCGGCCGTGCCATCGAATCCTGGGACAGCGATGCGCGTGTCGTGGTGATCGGCACCGGCGGCCTCTCGCACCAGCTCGACGGCCAGCGCGCCGGATTCATCAACAAGGAATTCGACCTGATGTTCATGGAAAAGCTCATCAGCGACCCGCTGTGGGTGACGCGCTATTCCATTCCCGATCTGGTCGAGCTGACCGGCACCCAGGGCGTCGAACTGATCAACTGGCTCACCGCGCGCGGCGCGCTGCTGGGCGAAGTGGCGAAGGTGCATGCCAACTACCACGTGCCGATTTCCAACACCGCTTCCGGCCTGCTGTGCATGGAAGCCGTTTGACCCGACAGAAGGAACAGACATGAAAACACAAGTTGCCATCATCGGCGGCGGGCCTTCCGGCCTGCTGCTTTCCCAGCTCCTGCATCTCAAGGGCATCGATACCGTCGTCCTCGAACGGCAGTCGCGCGACTACGTGCTGAGCCGCATCCGCGCCGGCGTGCTGGAGCACGGCTTCGCCGATCTGATGCGCGAAGCCCAATGCGGCGAGCGCATGGACCGCGAGGGCGAAATCCACGACGGCTTCATCATCGCCCACGGCGGCCGGCAGAGCCGCGTCGACCTGCACAAGTACAGCGGCGGCAGCTCGGTGGTGGTCTACGGCCAGACCGAGCTCACGCGCGACCTCTACGATGCCCGCGAGCGGATGAAGGGCGTGGTCATCCACCACGCCGAGGACGTGCAGCCGCACGACATGACCAGCGCCACGCCCTATGTCACCTTCCGCGTCGGCGACGAGGTGCAGCGCATCGATTGCGACTACATCATCGG
>JBAZOF010000135.1:0-7505 GCA_041648855.1 Sulfuritalea sp.
CGCGTCTATGGATTCGTCTATTCCGGAATCGACGTCGGCCTGGCGATGGGGCCGCTGGCCTTCGGTGCGCTGCTGGATGCCGGCGGCCGTGATGGCGTCTTGCCGGGTGTGGCGCTGCTGCAGGTGCTGGCGGTGCTGACGGTGCTCGCCATGCGCCGCAAGGCAGTTCCGGTTCCGGCTAGATCCGGCTAGCGCGCCCCGCCCAGTAAGGATCGCGCATCTCGCGCTTCAGCGTCTTGCCGGCGGCATTGCGCGGGAAGGAGGGCATGATGACAACAGCCTGGACGCGCTGATAGCGCGCCGCGACGCGCTCGTTGATCCAGTCACGCAGCTGTTCCGCCGTCACCTGCCCGCGAAGCGGAATCCCAGGTGTGCAGAGCCCGCCAGCGCCAGCGCTGTGCGTCCCTTTGGGAACTTTCAGGACGACGGCGGCGATGGGTGTTTCGCCCCAGGTCTCGTGCGGAATGCCGAATACGGCCACCTCGGCAACGGCCGGGTGGCGCGCGGCGATTTCCTCGATGTCGCGCGGATAGACCTTGACCCCGCCCGAATCGATCATGTCCTTCTTGCGATCGACCAGATAGAGGTAGCCTTCCTCGTCGAGATGGCCGATGTCGCCGCTGTAGATCCAGCCGTCGCGCAAGGTTTCTGCGGTGAGCTGCGGCTTGCCCCAGTAGCCCTGCATGGCGAAGGGGCCGCGGCCGACGATTTCGCCGGCCTGCCCCGGCGGCAGGTCGCGGTTGTCTTCGCCGACGATGCGCACTTCGCTGAAAGGCGGCGGGCAGCCTACCGAGCCGGCCTTGCGCGCGGCCTCGGTCTTGTCGAGGATGGTGAGGAAACCTTCGGTCAGTCCGTAGAGTTCGTAAAAGCGACCGGGCAGCAACTGGTTCAGCTGGTCCTTGCGCGGCTGCGCCAGTGGCGCGCCGAGCGAGAGGATCATCTGCAGCGAGGCCAGCTTTTCGGGATCGAAGGCGGGTGAATCGAGCAGCGCGATGATCTGCGCCGGCACCAGCATGATGTGGGTGACCTTTTCCGCGGCGATGGCGGCGATCATCGCCGCCGCATCGAACTGGCGCTGCAGGATGTAGGTGGCGCCGAGATGAAACGCCGGCATCAGGGTGACGAAGGCGCCGTTGAAGACGATGGCGCCGCTGTGCAGCACCACCGATTCCGGCGTCATGCGCCAGGCCGCGCCGAGCAGCAGCGCGTACATGGCGCGCACGCGGTGGCTGTGCATGATGCCCTTGGGCAGGCCGGTGGTGCCCGAGGTGTACATGATGTTGAAGAGGTCGTCGCCCGTGACGCCGGCCGGGGGCGGCGCGGTCTCCGGCGCAGCGGCCGCCAGCGCGGCGTAGTCGCCCCATGGCGGCTCTCCGCCGTCGATCAGCAGCACGCGCGAGGGCTGCAGCGTCGCCAGTTCCGGCAGCACGGCTTCGACCACCGGCAGCAGGCTGCGTTGCGTGACGAGGCAGACGGCGCCCGCATCGTTGATCAGGCTGGACAGGCCGACGCCGGTCAATAGCGGCGACAGGGGCACCACCACGGCGCCGATCCGGGCGCAGGCCCAGTAGAGTTCCAGCAGTTCCAGCGTGTTGGGCAGCAGGGTGGCGACACGCTCGGTCTTCTTCACGCCGAGTCCGCCCAGCAGATGCGCGATGCGGTTGACGCGGGCATTGAAGGCCTGGTAATCGAGCCGCTGCCGGTCGAACACCACGGCTGTGGCATGCGGGCGGTAGCGCGCGTGGTGTTCCAGCAGGGATGAAAGCTCGATCACAGCGGCCCGCTGCTAATCATGCTGCATGGTCCATACGCCGTCCCATTCCGCGGGCGGCGGGCTGTCGCGGTAGATGCCGCAGCGATCGAGGTAGATTCTCGATGGCCCGTCCGCGGGGTTGGCAGCGATGGCCTGATGAAAGCAGCGCTCCGCGTCGCCCCATTCCCGCCTGCGGTAGTGCGTCAGCCCCTCGTTGAATGCCGCCAGCACTTCGGCCCGGTGCGGAAAGCTGTCTTCGGAATGATGGCCGATCGCTTCATAGATTGCAACCGGCTCTGCCCTGCCGCGCACGCGAATCAGGTCGATCTCGCGAGCGGCAGCGTGATCCTTGATCGCCGCGTAGGTTGCGTCGCAAATCAGGATCGAGGTGCCATAGAACTTGTTGGCGCCTTCCAGGCGTTCGGCGAGGTTGACCCGGTCGCCGATGACGGTGTATTCCATCCGCTTCAGCGATCCGATGTTTCCCGCGACCACGTGTCCGGTGCTGATGCCCACCCCGATCCGGATCGCCTCGGCGCCGCGCGCGGTGCGCCGCCGGTTCAGTTGGTGCAGGCCGGTCAGCATCTTGTTGCCGACCATGACCGCATTGCTCGCGTCGTCCTTGGTCTGCATCACCGAGCCGAATACCGCCATGATCATGTCGCCGATGTACTTGTCGAGCACCCCGTTGTGGGCGAACACGATATCCACCATGTCGGTGAAATATTCGTTGAGCAAGGCCACCGTCTCCTTGGCGCCGAGCCGTTCCGATATCGAGGTGAAGCCGCGGATGTCCGAAAACAGCACGCTGACGTCGCGCCCGGTACCGCCCAGTACGGCTTCTCCGCTGGCCAGGAGCTGGTCCACCACCGTCTTGCTCATGTAGCGCGACATGGTGTTGCGCAGGCGCTTTTCGCGGGTGATGTCCTCCATCATCAGCATGTAGCCGATCGACTCGTGCTTGAGGCTGGTCAGCGGCACCGTGGTCAGGTTGACCGAAATCAGCTCGGCGCCCTCGACGAACAGGTCGGTGTCTACGGTGATGTCGGTATTGCCCGAGTTGCGGACCTTGTCCAGGCTTTTTGCCACCCAGCTGTTGCGGCCGGTGAAGTGCTCATCCAGCCGGTGGCCCAGCAGTTCTTCATCGCTGCGGCGCAGAATGCGGCGTGCCGCCTCGTTGATTTTTCGTATGATGCCATCGGCATCGAGGGTCAGCACGGCATTGTTCATGCTGTGCAGGATGGCCTCGTTGTAGTTGCGCGCGGCGCTGACTTCCTTGAACAGCTGCGCATTTTCGATGGCGACGGCGGCCTGGGCCGAGAATGCCCGCAGTCGCCTCTCGTCGGCGCTGCCGAACGGCCCGCCCTTGCGATTCAGGATCTGCATGACGCCGATCTTGCGCTCGCCCCGGGCGACGATCGGCATGCACAGCATGCTGTGGGTGTGGTAGCCGGTGTGCCGGTCGAACTCGGGATTGAAGCGGGAGTCGTTGTAGGCGTCGGCGATGTTGATCACCCGGCCGCTGCTGAAGCATTCCCCGGCAATGCCGGCATTGGCCGGGAAGCGGATTTCCCCACCGCCGATGCCGCCGGCGACGCGGGAAAACAGCTCGTCACGCGCCACGTCGTAAAGGAACAGGGTGCCGCGGTCGGCGTCGAGCAGCGAGGTGGCTGCGGCCATGATCTTCATCAGCAGAGGATCGAGGTGGATCTCCGAGACGATGGAGGCGCTGACTTCGAGCAGCGTGGCCTCCTCGCGCTGCTGGCGCTCGACTTTCTCGAACAGGCGCGCATTCTCGAGCGCCGCGGAAGCCTGCAGCGACAGCCCTTCGAGCAGCCGCTGGTCTTCGGCGTCGAACTCTCCGCTGCGCTTGTTCAGCACCTGGGTGACGCCTATCACCTCGCGCCTCTTGTTGCGGATCGGAACGCAGAGGATGTTGCGCGTGTGGTAGCCGGTGTGGCGGTCGAACTCCTGATTGAAGCGCGGGTCGGCATAGGCGTCGGCGATGATTTCCGCCTGGCCGCGGGTGAAGATCGAGCCGGCGACACCGAGGTGGCAGGGGAAGCGGATCTCGCCGATGGCATCGCCCTGGATCACCCGCGAGAACAACTCATCGGTCTCGGGATCGTGCAGAAACAGCGAACTGCGGTCGGCATCCAGCGCTTCGGTAACCACCGCCATCAGGCGCGGAAACAGGACGTCGAGCGAAAGGGTGTCCGAGACGCGGTTGGCAATATCGACCAGCGCCTCGCTGCGGCGCAGGTGCTCGATGATCCGATGGAAGAGCTCGGCCTTGCCCGCGTCGTCGAGGCCTTGCAGCAGTCGCTCGAAATCCTCTTGATTCAGGTGGTGATCAAGAATCTCGCGAATGTTTTCGAGGCCGATTTGCATGCGAACTCTGGGCAGCGCACCCGTGGGCTATAAACGTTTGTATTGTAACCAGAATTCGAATCTGTCCGGCGGCCGCGAATGCGGCGCGGCAGGCCCCGTGCGGCGTTGGCGATCAGGCGCCGAGTTCGGCGTGGCGCGGACAGGAGACCAGATGGTCGTTGACCATGCCGGTTGCCTGCATGTGGGCGTAGATGACCGTGGGGCCGATGAAGCGGAAACCGCGGCGCTTGAGTTCCTTCGACAGGGCCTCGGCTTCGGCCGTGATGGCAGGCACTTCGGCCAGCGAGCGCCAGCGGTTGATGCGCGGACGGCCATCGACGAAAGCCCACAGCAATTGGTCGAGCGAACCGCCCTGTTCGTAGAGTTTCAGCGTGGCGCGGGCGTTGTCGATGCTGGCGGCTATCTTCAGCCGGTTTCTGACGATGCCCGCATCACCCAGCAGCCGCGCCACATCCTTCTCGCCGTAGCGGGCGATCCTGGCGGGATCGAAGTTGTGGAAGGCGCGGCGATAGTTCTCGCGCTTCCTGAGAATCGTGATCCATGACAGTCCGGCCTGGGCGCCTTCGAGGATGAGGAACTCGAACAGGCTGCGCTCGTCGTGGCAGGGCACGCCCCATTCGGTGTCGTGATAAGCGACGTAGAGCGGGTCGTCGCCACACCAGGGGCAGCGTCCGCTCGCGCTCAATTCAGCACCAATACGCCGCGCTTGAGGCCATGGTCTTCCGGATGCGCCGAGAGAACGAAGCCCAGGCTGGCGACGAAGGCCAGCATGCGCGCGTTTTCGGCGAGGAAGTCGCCATGCATGTAGCGCAGGCCGCTGCTGCGCGCCGTGTCGATCAGGATGCCCATCAGGCGCCGTGCCAGTCCCTTGCCTTGCCACTCGTCGGCGACGACGATGGCGAACTCGCAGGATTCGCCATCCGGATTGGTGGCGTAGCGGACCACGCCGATTTCCTTCTCCATGCCATCTGCGTCGATGGTGGCGACGAAGGCCATCTCGCGGTCGTAGTCGATTTGCGTGAGGCGGATCATCTGCGCCGGCGACACTTCGCGGATGGTGTTCATGAATCGCATGTAGCGTGCTTCGGGCGACAGGCCCTTGACGAATTCCTGTTCCATCCGCACGTCTTCGGGCCGGATCGGGCGGATGGTGACCTGCGAGCCATCCTTGGCCTGGTAGCTCGACTTCAGGTGCGACGGGTAGGGATGGATCGCCATGTGGTCATAGCGGCCCGCGGTGATCGGCATGTTCTCGATCGTGATGCGCGCGTCCACCGCCACCGCGCCGTTTTCATCGACGATCAGCGGATTGATGTCCAGTTCGCTGATCCACGGCAGTTCGCAGACCATGGCCGAAACGCGCAGCAGCACGGCCTCGATCGCCTCCATGTTGGCCGGCGGCATGTTGCGGAATTCGCCAAGCCGTGCAGTGGTCCTGGTGGAGGCCAGCATGTCGGCTACCAGCACCGGATTGAGCGGCGGCAGGGCCACGGCACGGTCGCTGTTGTAGGCTTCGACGCTGGTCCCGCCCGGGCCGAGGACGATCGTGGGGCCGAAGATCTTGTCGCGCATCATGCCGACCACCAGTTCCCGGCCGTTGGGTTTCTGGATCATCGGCTCGATGGAAATGCCGTTGATGTGCGCATCCGGACGGTTCTTCTTCACCTCGTCCATGATTTCCAGCCAGGAGTCGCGCACCGCGGCGAGGCTGTGGAGATTCAGCCGTACGCCTCCGGAATCGCTCTTGTGCACGATCTGCGGCGAATCCACCTTCATCACCACCGGCAGCCCGAGTTCCTCGGCGAGCACCATGGCTTCCGAAGCGGAGCGGGCGACCACGGTTTGCGCAATGGGAATCTTGAAGGCGGCCAATACGGCCTTCGATTCCATTTCGTTGAGTACCCTGCGTCCTTCCATCAATGCCGTTTCGATCACCAGCCGCGCAGATTCCAGTCGCGGCGGAGCCTGTTCGGAAATCGAGGGCGGCGTTTGCATCAGCAACTGCCTGTTCCGGTAGTAATTCGAAATGTGCGAGAACAGGTCGACCGCCGGCTCCGGGGTGCGGAAGGTGGGAATCGCCGCACCCTTGAACAGCTTGCGCGCTTCACCTACCTGCTCCTCGCCCATCCAGCACGTCACCATGGGCTTGTCGCTTTGCCGCGCGATCTCGATCACGGTGCGCGCCGCCTGGGTCGGGTCCGTCATTGCCTGCGGCGTCAGGATGACCAGCATGCCGTCGACATTGTCGTCGTCGATGCAGGCCTGGAGCGCAGCGCCATAACGTGCCGGATCGGCGTCGCCGAGGATGTCGATCGGGTTGGATTTCGACCAGTTGGCGGGCAGGAACTCGTTGAGGCGGGTGAGCGTGGCCGGGTCGAGCTGGGCCAGCGGGATGTCGATATCCGCGGCGTGGTCGGCCGCCATGACGCCGGGACCGCCGCCATTGGTGATGATCGCGAGGCGCTTGCCGCGCGGCCGGAAGTGCGAGAACAGGGCCGAGGCCGCAGCATACATCTGGCCGACGTTGGCCAGGCGCACGACGCCGGCCCGCCGCAGCGCGGCGTCGAACACGTCGTCGGCGCCAACCAGCGCGCCGGTGTGGGAGAGCGCGGCCTTTTCGCCGGCCGGATGCTTGCCCACCTTGATCAGCAGCACCGGTTTGCAGCGCGCCGCCGCGCGCAGCGCGCTCATGAAGCGGCGGGCGTTCTTGATGCCCTCGATGTACAGAAAGATGTTTTCGGTGCGTGGATCGGAGACCATGTAATCGAGCACTTCGCCGAAGTCGATGTCGCTTTCTGCGCCCAGCGAGACCACGTTCGAGAAGCCGACGTTGTTCGGCAAGGCCCAGTCGAGGATTGCGGTGCACAGGGCGCCGGATTGCGAAATGAGGCCGATGGTGCCGGCATGGGCGAAGCCATGGCCGAAGGTCAGGTTGATCTGGCTGCCCGGACGCATGATGCCGAGGCAGTTGGGGCCGAGCAGGCGCATGCCGTGGCGGCGGGCATTTTCGAGCACGGCGCGCTCCAGTGCCGCGCCGCGCGGCCCGGCCTCGGCGAAGCCGCCGGCAATCACGATGGCGTTCCTGCAGCCGGCGCGGCCGCAGGCATCGACGATGTCGGGAACGGTCGCCGCCTTGGTGCATATGACGGCGATATCGAGGCGCTGGGGAATGGTATCGACCGACGGATAGCTCCGCTGTCCGAATACCGTTTCGTGCTTCGGATTGACGAAGAACAGCTTGCCCGTGTAGCCCGAATCGAGCATGTTGCGCACCAGCGTGACGCCAATCGAGTTCGGCGTTTCGGAGGCGCCGACGATCGCGATCGATTGCGGCTCGAAGAGCGTGTGCAGGTAGTGGCGT
>JBAZOF010000136.1:0-7499 GCA_041648855.1 Sulfuritalea sp.
GTTGGGCTTGACCACCAACATCACCAGCACGACGACGTAGGCGGCGATGTCCTTGAACCCCTCGGGCAGGTAGAAGCCGGCCAGCGATTCGACGATGCCGATGATCAACCCGCCCACCAGCGCGCCTGGAATGCTGCCGAAACCGCCGACCACGGCGGCCGGAAAAGCCTTGAGCCCGACGAAGCCCATGTTGGCATGGACGAAGGTGATCGGTGCCAGCAAGAGGCCGGCGACGCCGCAGATGGCCGCGGACAGGCCCCAGATCAGCATGTTCACGCGGCGCACCGGAATGCCCATGTAGAAGGCCGCAAGCTGGTTCTGCGAAGTCGCCTGCATGGCAATGCCCAGCCGCGTGTAGCGAAAGAAGAGGTAGAGCAGCGCGACCAGGGCGACCGTGGCCAGGATGATCACCAGATGCTCGACCGAAACCACCAGCCCCTTGCCCTCACCGCCGAGCCAGATCACCTCGTCCTTGTAGGGCACCGGCAGCGTGTGGGTTTCGGTACCCCAGTAGGGGATCATGGTCACCAACCCGCGCGCCAGATAGCCCAGGCCGATGGTCATCATGATCATGGTGAAGGCCGGCTGGCCGAGCAGGGGGCGCAACACGAGCCGCTCTGTTGCCATGCCGAACAGCACCATGGCGACAATGGTGAGCAGGAAGGCCGCCCAGAAGGGCAGACCGGCCACGGTCATCGCCGCCAGGCCGAAGAAGCCGCCGATCATCATCAGGTCGCCCTGGGCGAAATTGACGGTTTCGGTTGCCTTGTAGATCAGCACGAAGCCGAGGGCGATCAGTGCATAAATGCAACCGATCGCCGCTCCGCTGATGACCAATTGCAGGAGCTGCAACACCCGATTTCTCCTCCCGGGACAACCGCCGTTTTAGCGCTCTTTTAGTTTCGGCTGCTGCGCTTAACGCCTATAAGTACTGGCATTGGCCTCCACTGGAACTTCGTTCTTAGAGTCTGCTTCAGGTGTCAATTATGCATCAAGCCGGGTAGAAGCGTTCGCCGCGCGCGGCCATGTCGCGCAACAATTTCGGTGGTGCGAAACGTGGTCCGTGCTGTTCCGCCAGGCGGCCCAGGACCGCGACGGACTGCGTCGCGCCCAGCGTATGCAACCAGCCGATCGGGCCGCCGCGGAAGGGGGGGTAGCCCCAGCCGAGAATCGCACCGACATCGGCATCGATCGCTGCGCGCAACACCTTCTCTTCCAGGCAGCGCACGGTTTCGACCGACTGCACGAGTATCAGGCGCTCGACGATCTCGTCGAGGCTCAACATCGCCGTACCGTCAGCGCCGACTCTTGGCGGGAACTGCTCCGCTAGCCCCGACCACAAGTGCTTCGGTCCGTCCGCCGGGTAGTCGTAGAAGCCTGCGCCGGACTTGCGACCGAGCCGGCCCAGGTCCGCCACCATCTTCGCCGCGACGCGGTCGGCGGCACGCTCGACATAGGCCTTGCCCAAATCGGCCCGCGTCTGCTGCGCAATCTTGTACACCAGTTCGATCGAGACTTCATCGGCCAGCGCCAGTGGGCCTACCGGCATGCCGGCGATCAATCCGGCCTTGTCGATCAGCGCCGGCGGCACGCCTTCCTCGAGCAGGGCCATGCCTTCCGAAACGTAGGTGCCGAACACGCGGCTGGTGTAGAAGCCGCGTGCATCATTGACCACGATCGGGGTCTTGCCGATGGCGCGCACGTAGTCCATCGAGCGCGCCAGGGTCGCATCGCTGGTGGCCTTGCCGACGATGATCTCGACCAGCGGCATCTTTTCCGCGGGCGAGAAGAAATGCAGGCCGATGAAGTTGGCCGGACGCACGCTGGCTTCGGCTAGGCCGGTGATCGGCAGGGTCGATGTGTTGGAAGCGAAGATCGCATCCGGCGCGATCACCGCTTCGGCCTTCTTCGTCACCTCGGCCTTGATTTCGCGCTTCTCGAACACGGCTTCGATCACCAGTTCGCAGCCCTTAAGATCGGCGTAGTCGGCGGTGGGATGGATGCGGGCCAGCAGCGCCTCCATGGCATCGGCCGTCATGCGGCCCTTCGCCACCTGCTTGCTCCACTGCTTGCGCGCGTAGTCCTTGCCCTTGTCGGCCGCCTCCCGCGTCGTGTCGAGCAGGACGATGGCTATGCCGGCCGTCGCGGTCGACATCGCGATGCCGGCGCCCATCATGCCGGCGCCGAGCATGCCGATCTTCGTGTACTTCTGCGCCGGTATGCCCGCCGGACGCGAGGCGAGCTTGTTGGCTTCCTGCATGCCGAAGAACAGGCTGCGGATCATGTTCTTCGACACCGGCGACATCACCAGATTGGTGAAGTAGCGCGCCTCGATGGCGAGTCCGGTGTCGAGGTTGGTCGACAGGCCCTCATAGACGCAAGACAGGATGTGGCGCGGCGCCGGATAGTTGTCGTAGGTCTTCTCGCGCAGCATGGCGTTGGCCGCCATCAGCATCTGCATGCCGTTGGGCGTATTCGGCCCGCCGCCGGGAATCTTGTAGCCTTTCGTGTCCCAAGGCTGCAAGGGCTTGGCGCCGGACGCGACGGCGTCGAGCACCCAAGCTCGCGCCGCCGTGCGCTCATCGCCGACTTTCACCACGGCGTGGATCATGCCGATCTTCTGCGCTTCCGCCGCCTTGATGCGCTTGCCTTCCATCAGCAGGGGCGCGGCCGCCATCATGCCGGCCAGTCGCGGCAAGCGCTGCGTGCCGCCGGCGCCGGGCAGCAGGCCGAGGGTGACTTCGGGAAAGCCGAAGCGCGCCTTCGGGTTGTCGGCCGCGACGCGGTAATGACAGCCGAGCGCGACTTCCATGCCGCCGCCCAGCGTGGTGCCGTTCAGCGCGGCCGCGACGGGCTTGCCGCCGAGCTCGATGGCGCGCATCAGCTTGTGCCAGGCGCTGATGCCGGCGTGGAAGGCCGCGGCGTCGGTCGCGGCGCCGAGTTCGGCGAGATCGCCGCCGGCGATGAAGTCCTTCTTTGCCGAGGCGACGACGACGCCCTTCACGACTGGGTCGGCCAGCGCCTTCTGCATGGCGTCGGCGTAGGCGCCCATCGACTTGGCGTTGAGGATGTTCTGCGACTTTTCCGGGTAATCGAATTCGACGGTGGCGATGCCTTCTGCATCTACGGTGTAATTCAGCATGTCAGACTCGCTCGATGATGGTTGCCGTACCCATGCCGGCGCCGACGCAGAGCGTGGCGAGGCCGGTGGAAAGGTCTCGACGCTCGAGTTCGTCGAGCAGCGTGCCGAGAATCATGGCGCCGGTGGCGCCCAGCGGATGGCCCATGGCGATCGCGCCGCCATTGACGTTCATCCTGTCGTGCGAAACATCGAGCACCTGCATGAAGCGCAGCACCACCGCGGCGAAGGCTTCGTTGAGTTCGAACAGGTCGATGTCGCCTATCTTCATGCCGGCGCGTTTCAAGGCCTTTTCCGCAGCATACGAAGGACCGGTCAGCATGATCGACGGCTCGGAGCCGATCGAAGCGAAGGAGCGAATCCGCGCACGCGGCTTCAAGCCAAGTGCCGCGCCCATTTCCTTCGTGCCGAACAGCACGGCCGCGGCGCCATCGACGATGCCGGAGCTGTTGCCGGCGTGATGCACATGCTCGATGCGCTCGACTTCCGGATAGCGCTGCAGCATCACGCTGTTGAACCCGTACATTTCGCCCTGCTCCTTGAAGGCGGGCTTGAGCGAGGCCAGCGACTCCATGGTGGTCTCGGGCCGCATGTATTCGTCGCGATCGAGCATGACCAAGCCATTGATGTCCTTGACCGGCACGATGGACTTGGCGAAACGTCCCTCGTCCCAGGCTGCCTTGGCACGGCGCTGCGATTCTGCGGCGTAGGCGTCCACATCGTTGCGCGAGAAGCCCCACTTGGTCGCGATCAGGTCGGCCGAGATGCCCTGCGGCACGAAGCCCGTTTTCGCCGCCACCTGCGGATCGATCGGCCAGGCGCCGCCGGAGGAGAACATCGGCACGCGCGACATCGACTCGACGCCGCCACCGACGACGAGGTCGGCCTGGCCGGACATGATCTGCGCCGCGGCCTGGTTGCAGGCTTCGAGGCCCGAAGCACAGAAGCGGCTGACGGTGACGCCCGGCGCGCTGGTCGCGTAGTCGGCATACAAGGCGGCGACGCGCGCGATGTCGGCGCCCTGCTCGCCAACCGGCTCGACGCAGCCGAGCACCACGTCATCGACCTTCGACGTATCCAGTGCATTGCGGTCGCGCAAGGCGCGCAAGGCGGTAGCGGCCAGATAGATCGGCGTCGCCTGGTTCAGCGCACCGCCCTGCTTGCCCTTGCCGCGCGGCGTGCGCACGGCATCGTAGATGAAGGCTTCGGTCATTACAGGCTCCTGCTGATGAGTTCTTTCATGATTTCATTGGTGCCGCCGTAGATGCGCTGCACGCGGGAATCGGCCCAGGCGCGGGTAATCGGATATTCCCACATGTAGCCATAGCCGCCGTGCAATTGCACGCATTCGTCCATCACCTTGAACTGCAGGTCGGTGCACCAGTACTTGGCCATCGACGCCGTCGCCGGGTCGAGCTTGTTTTCCAGCAGCAGTTCGACGCAGCGGTCGACGAAGACACGACCGATCTGCACCTCGGTCTTCAGTTCGGCCAGCTTGAAGCGGGTGTTCTGGAACTTCATCACCTCCTGGCCGAAGGCCTTGCGCTCGCGCGTGTAGGTCACCGTCCAGTCGATCGCCGCCTCGGCCGAGGCCATCGCGATCACGGCGATCTGCAGGCGCTCCCAGGGCAGTTCCTGCATCAGGTAAACAAAACCGTTGCCCTCCTCGCCGAGCAGGTTTTCCACCGGCACGCGCACATTGTCGAAGAACAGTTCGCAGGTGTCCTGCGCCTTCATGCCGGCCTTGTGCAGCGGCTTGGCCTTGGTGAAGCCAGGCATCGAGGTATCGACCACCAGCAGGCTGGTGCCCTTGGCGCCCTTGGCCGGATCGGTCTTGGCGACGACGATGACGAGGTCGCAGAGGTAGCCGTTGGTGATGAAGATCTTTGAGCCGTTGAGGATGTAGTGGTCACCGTCCTTCACTGCCGTGGTGCGCACCCCCTGCAAGTCGGAACCCGCGCCCGGTTCGGTCATGGCAATGGCGCCGACCATTTCGCCGCTGGCCATTTTCGGCAGGTATTTCTGTTTGAGGTGCTCGCTGCCGTAATGCAGCAGGTAGGGCGCGACGATTTCGGAATGCAGCCCCCAACCGAGGCCCGTTGCGTTGATGCGCGCCGCTTCCTCCATGACGATCACCGAGAAGCGCTTGTCCACGCCGACGCCGCCATATTCTTCCGGCATGGTCGCGCAGAGCAGGCCGGCGGCGCCCGCCTTGTTCCAGATGTCGCGATCGACATGCGATTGTTCCTCCCAGCGCGCGTGATGGGGGGCGACTTCCTGCTCCATGAAGCGGCGCACGGTGTCGCGAAATGCTTCGTGGTCTTCTTCAAACAGGGTGCGCGGAATCGACATCATGACGGCCTCTCTATCTTGCTCCAGAAGGGCCGCCATGCTACCAAGCAAGCGCTTGCTTGACAAGAATTGGAGGCGGGTCAAGAATCGTCGGTTCGCGAGAGGAGGACACGCCATGATTCCGACACCACCGATAATGACCGTCACGCATGAAGTGCTCAACCAGGCCCATGCGCTGGAGAACTACAACGCCTACGCCAACAACCTGCCCTTGCAGGAGGCCGTGAAGCAGCAAGGCGCCGGCTGGGCGCAGGACTGGCTGATGGCGCGCGGGGCCGAGGTCGGCAGCGCGGAGTGGATCGAGCACGGCCGCCTGGCCAACGCCAATCCGCCGCAACTGAGGCTGTTCGACCGCTACGGCAACCGCCGCGACGAGGTCGAGTTCCATCCCTCCTGGCACGAATGCCTCGGCTGGCTCAAGCGCCACGGCTGCGACACCGGGCCCTGGGCCGACCCCAAGCCGGGCGCCCACGTGGCCCGCGCCGCTGCCTACGTCATGTTCGCCGAGATCGAGGACGGCTCGCTGTGCCCGACCACGATGACCTACGGCGCCGTCCCGGTGCTGCGCCACGTGCCGGAGATCGCCCGCGACTGGATGCCGAAAATGCTCTCGCGCGACTATGACAAGCGCTTCATTCCGGCCGCGCAGAAGCAGGGTGTGCTGATCGGCATGGGCCTCACCGAGAAGCAGGGCGGTTCCGACGTGCGTGCCAACACCACGCGCGCCGAACGCATGGACGACGGCTCTTGGCGCATCACAGGCCACAAATGGTTCCTCTCGGCGCCGATGTGCGACGCCTTCCTCGTCACGGCCCAGTCGCCGAAGGGCCTGTCCTGCTTCTTCGTGCCACGCTGGACGCCCGACGACAGGCTCAACGAACTGCGCATCCAGCGCTTCAAGGAGAAGATGGGCGACCGCTCGAACGCCGGCACCGAGGCCGAGTTCTGGGGCTCGCAGGGCTGGCTGGTGGGCGAGGAAGGACGCGGCATTCCTACCGTGCTCGAAATGGGCGTTTATACGCGGCTCGACTGCGCCATCGGCAGCACCGGCATCATGCGCGGCGCGCTGTCGCAGGCCATGCATCACACGTCCTTGCGCTCGGCCTTCGGCAAGCTGCTGCGCGAACAGCCGCTGATGATGAACACGCTGGCCGACCTGGCGCTCGAAACCGAGGCCGCCACCGTCCTGTCGATGCGCCTCGCGCGCGCCTTCGACGCGCAGGAGGACGAAGCCGAAAGCCTGCTGCGGCGCATTCTCACGCCGGTGGCCAAGTTCTGGATCTGCAAGCGCTGTCCGGCCATGGTGGCCGAGGCGATGGAGGTGCACGGCGGCAACGGCTACGTCGATGAAGGCCCGATGCCGCGCCTGTTCAAGCAGAGTCCGCTCAACTCCATCTGGGAAGGCTCGGGCAATGTCATGTGCCTCGACACGCTGCGCGCCATGGGACGGCATCCGAAGAGCGTCGAAGTGCTGGCGGCCGAAATCGCTCCGGCGCTGGGAAAGAACAGCGCTTTCGACACCTTCGCCGCGAAGCTGAAGGACGGCCTGAGCAACCCGCAGGACATCGAAACACGCGGCCGCGAGCTGACGCAGGGCATCGCCCTGGCGATGCAGGGCGCGCTGCTGTTGTGCCATGCGCCGGCGCCGGTCAGCGAGGCCTTCTGCGCCTCGCGCCTCGCGCCCAATCATTGGGGCGCGGCCTTCGGCACGCTGGCGGCAACGACGGATTTCAAGACGCTGCTCGATCGCGCCTGGCCGGGCCAAGGCGCATGAGCGCCATCGATCCGGCCTGGCTCGCCGCGACCGAGTTCATCGACCACGAGCACCCGGCAATCCGCGAGTTTGTCGCGTCAAAAGTCGGCGCTGGCAGTACGCCGAAAGAGCAGGCACTGAGCCTCTATTACGCCGTGCGCGATGGCATTCGCTACGACCCCTACAGCTTCAGGATGGAACGCGCAGCCATGCGCGCCAGCACCGCCGTGGTCCGGCGCGTCGGCTACTGTGTAC
>JBAZOF010000137.1:0-7455 GCA_041648855.1 Sulfuritalea sp.
CCTGTATCTCGAGAACAATCTGCGCGTGCCCGGCAAGCTGGAAATGTGCGGCGTCAAGGCCGACCTCGGCCGGGTCGACGTGCCCGCCTTCCTCTATGCCAGCCGCGAAGACCATATCGTGCCGTGGAAGACCTCGTATCAGACGCGCAGCCTGCTCGGCGGCGAGACGACCTTCGTTCTCGGCGCCTCGGGGCACATTGCCGGCGTCATCAATCCGCCGGCGAAGAACAAGCGCAGCCACTGGCTGAACGACAGCAAGACCGCCAATGCCGACGAATGGTTCGACGGCGCGACGGAGGTCAAGGGCAGCTGGTGGCCGGTGTGGGCGAAATGGCTCAAGGGCTTCGGCGGCAAGGAAGTCCCGGCGCGCGGAAAGCTCGGCAGCAAGGCCTGTCCGCCCGGCGAGCCCGCTCCCGGTCGCTATGTCAAGGAGAAGGCATAATGACCCGGCTGGATGTTTGCAAGGGGCGCAGCCTCCGGCGCAGCAACGCAACAGCCCCGACCCGATAAAAACGAGAGGAGAAGCAAAATGCTGCGAGTGGCACTGGTAACTGGCGGAATGGGCGGCCTCGGCGAGGCGATCTGCATCAAGCTGGCGGCGCTCGGCTACAAGGTGGTGACCACCTACAGCCCCAGCAATACCAAGGCGCATGAATGGCTGCGCACCATGAACGACATGGGCTACGGCTTCAAGGCCTATCCTTGCGACGTCGGCGACTACGATTCCTGCAAGGCCTGTGTCGATCAGGTGGCCAAGGATGTCGGCGCGGTGGAGGTGCTGGTGAACAACGCCGGCATCACGCGCGACATGACATTCAAGAAAATGACCAAGGCCGACTGGGATGCGGTGATGCATACCAATCTCGATTCCTGCTTCAACATGACCAAGCAGGTGATGGACGGCATGATGGAGCGCGGCTGGGGCCGGGTCATCAACATCTCTTCGGTCAATGGCCAGAAGGGCGCTTTCGGCCAGACCAACTATTCGGCGGCCAAGGCCGGCATGCACGGTTTCACCAAGGCGCTGGCGCTGGAAGTGGCGAAAAAAGGCGTCACGGTGAACACCATTTCTCCGGGCTACATCGGCACCAAGATGGTCATGGCGATTCCGCAGGAAGTGCTCGAATCGAAAATCCTGCCGCAGATTCCGCAGGCGCGCCTGGGCAAGCCGGAAGAGGTTGCCGGTCTGGTGGCCTACCTGTCCTCCGAAGAGGCAGCGTTCGTCACCGGCGCCAACATCTCGATCAACGGTGGACAGCACATGTACTGATCCACCCTGGGCGGCAGGCTGCGGCTTGCAGCGCGCCTGCCGCCCGCAAAGGTTTTTTAGTCGTTATAGGAAGTAGCAGAAATGGCAAAACGAATTGCATTGGTAACGGGCGCAATGGGAGGCCTGGGCACAGCGATCTGCAAGGCGCTGTCGCAAAGCGGATTCACGGTGGTGGCGAACTGCCTGCCCGATTTCCCGCCCAGGGACGAGTGGCTGGCAAAGATGAAAACGGACGGTTTCGATTTCGTCGTCGCCGAGGCCGATGTCACCGACTACGACGGTTGTGCCGCGATGGTCCGGAAGATCGAAGCTGAAGTCGGTCCCATCGACGTGCTGGTGAACAACGCCGGCATCACGCGCGACGCCGTGTTCAAGAAAATGGACAAAGGCCAGTGGGATGCCGTGCTGTCCACCAACCTCGACTCCGTGTTCAACGTGACCCATCAGGTGCTGACCGGCATGGCCGATCGCGGCTGGGGCC
This sequence comes from Sulfuritalea sp., assembly GCA_041648855.1. Lineage (GTDB taxonomy): Bacteria > Pseudomonadota > Gammaproteobacteria > Burkholderiales > Rhodocyclaceae > Sulfuritalea. The sequence goes on from JBAZOF010000137.1 coordinate 1,752, forward strand.
GCGTCATCAACATGTCTTCGGTGAACGGCATCAAGGGCCAGTTCGGCCAGGCCAACTATTCCGCGGCCAAGGCCGGCATCCTCGGCTTCACCCGCGCCATCGCCGCCGAAGTGGCAAAGAAGGGCGTCACCGTGAATGCGATCGCCCCCGGCTATATCGGCACCGAGATGGTCATGGCGATCAAGCAGGAAGTGCGCGACTCGATCGTGGCGACCATTCCGGTGGGCCGCCTGGGCAAGCCGGAAGAAATCGGCGCCCTGTGCGCCTATCTGGTGTCGGACCTTGCCGGCTACATGACCGGCGCCACGCTGAACATCAACGGTGGCCTGCATTACTGCTGAACTTGCCTGATTCAGGCAGATTGACCCCCCGCTGCGGCGGGGAGGTCGTTCGTACTGCCTTGGTAGTAGAATGATTCGATGGAGGAAAATACAATGGCCGCACAGAGCCGACTGATAAAGAAATATCCGAATCGCCGCCTGTATGACACCCGCACCAGCACCTACATCACGCTGGCCGACATCAAGGAGTTGGTTCTGGCCCACGAGGGGTTTCAGGTTGTCGACGCCAAGTCGGGCGACGATCTGACGCGGGCCATTCTGTTGCAGGTCATCCTCGAAGAAGAAGCCGGCGGTGCGCCGATGTTTTCGTCCGAATTGTTGTCGCAGATGATCCGCTTCTATGGCAATGCCATGCAGGGCATGATGGGCAACTACATCGAGAACAACATCAAATCCTTCACCGAGGTGCAAGCCAAGTTGAAGGAACAGGCCAAGGCGCTCTACGGCGAAACGCCGGGCGACAGCCAGGATCTCTGGGCGCAGTTTCTCAAGTTTCAGGGGCCGGCCATGCAGCACATGATGGGCACCTACGTCGAGCAGAGCCAGAAGATGTTTCAGCAGATGCAGGACACCATGCAGGAACAGACGCGCAAGATTTTCCCCGGCATCTACACCAAGCCCGAAGAAACCGAGAAGAAGTGACACGACGCAAGAGCAGGGCGCCGACAGTCGGCTTCGTGTCGCTGGGGTGTCCCAAGGCGGCGTCCGACGCGGAACAGATACTGACCCGGCTGCGCGCCGAGGGTTATGAAATCTCCGGCAGCTATGACGGCGCCGATCTGGTGGTGGTCAATACCTGCGGCTTCATCGATGCGGCCGTCGAGGAATCGCTCGACGCCATCGGCGAGGCTCTGGCCGAAAACGGCAAGGTGATCGTCACCGGCTGCCTCGGCGCCAAGAAGGATGCGGCCGGCAACGACATTGTGCGTGCCACGCACCCCAAGGTACTCGCGGTCACCGGGCCGCATGCCATGCCGGAAGTCATGGCGGCCGTGCATCAGCATCTGCCTCCCCTGCATGACCCCTTCGTCGATCTGGTGCCGCCGCAGGGCATCCGCCTGACGCCGGATCACTATGCGTATCTGAAGATTTCAGAAGGCTGCAACCATCGCTGCACCTTCTGCATTATTCCTTCGCTGCGCGGCGACCTCGTGTCGCGTCCGATCGGCGAGGTATTGCGCGAAGCCGAAGTCCTGGCCGAGGCCGGTGTGCGCGAACTACTGGTGATTTCTCAGGACACCAGCGCCTATGGGGTCGATGTGAAATACCGCACCGGCTTCTGGGGCGGCAAGCCGGTCAAGACGCGGCTCTATGAGTTGTGCAGCGAACTCGGCAAGCTCGGCCTGTGGGTGCGCCTGCATTACGTCTACCCCTATCCCAGCGTCGATGACCTGATTCCGCTGATGGCCGAAGGCAGGATACTGCCTTACCTCGATGCCCCCTTCCAGCATGCCAGCTCACGCATTCTCAAATTGATGAAGCGGCCGGCCTCGGCGGAGAAGGTGCTCGACCGCATCGCCGCCTGGCGCCGTGAAGTGCCCGATCTGACGATACGCAGCACCTTCATCACCGGCTTTCCCGGCGAGACCGAGGCCGAATTCAACGAACTGCTGGATTTCCTCGACGAGGCCCAGCTTGATCGCGTCGGCGCCTTCTCCTACTCGCCCGTGGCAGGCGCCACGGCCAACGAATTGCCCGGCGCCCTGCCGGAAGAAGTGCGTGAAGAACGCAAGGGACGCCTGCTTCGCCATCAGGAAGACATTTCGACGCAGCGGCTGGAAAGAAAGATCGGCCGCCGCATCAAGGTGCTGGTCGACGACATCGACGAAGAGGGCGCCATCGCCCGTTCGGAAGGCGACGCGCCGGATGTCGATGGCCTGGTGTACGTCACTGACGGCCACGACCTCGAGATCGGCGAGTTTGCCGAGGTCAATGTCATCGACTGCGACGTGCACGACCTCTACGCAACGCTCGCGGCCCCCGGGTAGTCCGCTACAGCCATGAAGCCGAAGCTGGGCCTCGTTCTCGGTAGCGGTTCGGCGCGCGGCTGGGCCCATATCGGCGTGCTTCGGGCGCTGGCGGAAGCGGGCTACGTGCCGGATATCGTCGCCGGTTGTTCCATCGGCGCCTTCATCGGCGCCGCCTATGCCGACGGCGACATCGACAAGCTGGAGGACTGGGTCCGCGGCCTCGAGTGGAAAGAGGTGCTCGGCCTGCTCGACGTCAGTTTTTCGGGCGGCCTGTTCAAGGGCGAAAAGCTCGTCGCATTCTTCCAGCGGCATTTCGTCGACAAGGAGTTTTCCAGCCTGCCGATGCCCTTCGCCTGCGTCGCCACCGAGCTGGGCACCGGGCGCGAAATCTGGCTGCGCGAGGGTTCGGTGGCCAGCGCCGTGCGCGCTTCGATCGCCCTGCCCGGACTGTTCACGCCCGTGGTGCGCGATGAGCGCCTGCTGGTCGACGGCGGGCTGGTCAACCCGGTGCCGGTGTCGCTTTGCCGTGCCATGGGCGCCGACATCGTGATCGCCGTGGATCTCGGCTCGGACCGGGTGGGCAGCCTGCGCCATCAGTCGAAGCCGGCCGCGGAGGCCGTCGCGGACGGGCAGGAGCCGGGCTGGGCGACGCTGCTGCGCAAGACTTTCAGCCGGCCGCGCCTGAGCAACGGCGACTTGCTGCCGTCGATGGCCGGCGTCCTGTCGACCAGCATCCACATCATGCAGATGCACATCGCCAGGAGCCGCATGGCCGGCGAGCCGGCCGACGTGCTGCTCACGCCGCGCCTCGGCCATCTGGCGCTGATGGATTACCATCGCGGGTCCGAAGCCATCGAAGAGGGGCGCGCCGCCGTGATCCGCATGCTGCCGTCGATCGAACACGCCGTATCGGCATGAATGCGCTGATCGCCGAATTGCGCCGCCTGCTCGGTGAGCGCCATGTGCTCACCGCGGCCGACGATCTCGCCCCCTACTGCACCGACTGGCGCGGCCGCTATGCGGGCAGCGCGCAGTGCGTGGCACTGCCGGGCAGCACCGAAGAAACCGCCGCCGTGGTACGCGCCTGCGCCGCCGCGGGCGTAGCGGGGGTGCCTATGGTGCCGCAGGGCGGCAATACCGGCCTGTGCGGCGGGGCGACGCCGACGGGCGGCGAAGTGGTGATCAGCCTGCGGCGCATGAACCGCATCCGTGCCATCGATGCCGACAACAATTCGATGACCGTCGAGGCCGGCTGCACCCTGCAGGCGGTGCAGGAAGCCGCGGCCGGGGCGGATCGCCTGTTCCCGTTGTCGCTGGCGGCAGAGGGCAGCGCGACCATCGGCGGCAACCTGTCCACCAATGCCGGCGGCGTGCAGGTGCTGCGCTACGGCAATGCCCGCGAGCTGACGCTGGGCCTCGAAGTGGTGCTCGCCGACGGCCGCATCTGGAACGGCCTGCGCGCCCTGCGCAAGGACAACACCGGCTACGACCTGAAGCACCTGTTCATCGGCGCCGAGGGCACGCTGGGCCTGATCACGGCGGCGACGCTCAAATTGTTTCCGCGGCCGCGCAGCCATGCCACCGCCTGGGTCGCCGTGCCCGACCCGGCCGCTGCCGTGCGCCTGCTGGGGCGCCTGCGTGATGCGGCCGGGGACAACGTGACGGCCTTCGAAATCGTCGGCCGCCCGGCCCTCGAACTGGTCCTCGAACACATACCGAATGCGCGCGACCCCCTCGCCGGCCAGCCCGCGTGGCAGGTGCTGATCGAGCTCAGCGGATCGCGTGACGATCTGGGCGACACACTGGAACAGGCCCTGCAAGCTGCCGCCGAAGACAGTATCGTCGCCGACGCCGCGCTGGCCGCCAGCGAGGCGCAGACGGCGGCGCTGTGGGCGCTGCGCGAAAATGTTTCCGAGGCGCAGAAGATCGAGGGGGTATCGATCAAGCACGACATCGCCGTGCCCGTCTCGCGCATCGCCGAGTTCATCGCTCGTGCCGATGCCGCCCTGCAGGCGGCGTTTCCGCAAGTGCGCATCGTCTGCTTCGGCCACATCGGCGACGGCAACCTGCACTACAACCAGTCGCGGCCCGATGCCCAGTCGAACGCCGAGTTCATTGCGCAGACCGGGGCGGTGAATCGCATCGTGCATGACCTGGTGCACGAACTCGGCGGCTCGATTTCAGCCGAGCACGGGCTGGGGCAGTTGAAGCGGGAGGAAGTGCTGCGCTACAAGAGCGCGACCGAAATGGAAATGATGCGCGCGGTCAAACAGGCCCTCGACCCGCGTGGCCTGATGAATCCCGGCAAACTGCTTTAAAAAGTCGAAACTGGGGCTTTACATGCAGGCCCTGCCTACCTATAATGCGCGCTCTCTTGTGGGGGTATAGCTCAGCTGGGAGAGCGCTTGCATGGCATGCAAGAGGTCCGCGGTTCGATCCCGCGTACCTCCACCAAGAACCAGTATTGACCCTATCGTCTAGAGGCCTAGGACAATACCCTTTCACGGTATGAACCCGGGTTCGAATCCCGGTGGGGTCGCCAGCATCAAACAAGGACGGGTGCCTGATTTCAGGCACCCGTTTTTGTTTTCGGGTCTGCGATATTCACGCAGACCACGCTTTCGTAGTCGAACTTGAGCGCCATCCATTTCCGCGCAGGCAGCCCCTGCGCGTGGCCGACGATGACTTTCATCACGCCGGCGTGGATCACCAGCGCGGCGCGCTCCAGGCCCTGATGCCGCGCCTCGGCGACGAAGCTCTGCACCCGCTTCTGCATCTGGCCGACCGACTCGCCCTGCGGCGGGGCGTAGCCCAGCGGATCGGCCGCCCAGCCATCCAGCGCCTCGCGTTGTATCCGGTCCCACGGAGTCATTTCCCAGACGCCGAAGTTCATTTCCAGCAGGCGCGGATCGCTGCGCGGCGCGGGGTGCAATGCGTCGGCCAGTTGCCGGCAGCGTTGCAGTGGGCTGGTGTACACCGGCAAATCCGGCGGCAGTTGCGGCACGATGCGTGCCGCCGCAGCGGCAACGTCCTCCGCCAGCGGCAGGTCGGTGCGGCCGTAGCAGACGCCCGCGGCCACCTGCGGCGCCGGGTGGCGGATCAGGTAAAGCTGCACAGCAGCCCCAGATAGAACGCCAGCTCGCTGAGCTGCTGCGTGGCGCCGAGGGCGTCGCCCGTATAGCCGCCGATGCGGCGCACGAAATAGCGCGCGGCGAGCAGCGTGGTCAGCGCCACGGCGGCGAGCGCGACCAGCGCATCGACCGGCGGCAGCAGCAGGCAGGGCGCGAGGCCGAACGCCACGGCGATGGCAAGTTCGTGCCAAGCCATGCGTTGCGCCAGCGGTTTCGACTTGGCACTGTCGTCGTCGCGCACATAGTCGAGAAAGTGGATCAG
>JBAZOF010000138.1:0-7447 GCA_041648855.1 Sulfuritalea sp.
GCCTGATGTCGGTGCCCGACCAGGTGGATCGTCCCGACCTGACCTATGCGTCCTTCCAGCCCGGCCTGCCCAAAGTGCTGACCAAGCGCTACGACATCTTCGCCAGCATCCGCAAGGAAGACATCCTGATGCATCACCCGTTCCAGTCCTTCACCCCGGTGATCCAGCTATTGCAGCAGGCGGCCGACGATCCCCAGGTGGTGGCGATCAAGATGACTGTGTATCGCACCGGCGCCGAATCGGTGCTGATGGAACATCTGCTGCGTGCCGCCGAGAAAGGCAAGGAAGTCACGGTGGTGGTGGAACTCATGGCGCGCTTCGACGAGGAGGCAAACCTGTCCATCGCGTCGCGCCTGGAAGAAGTCGGGGCGCATGTGGTGTATGGCGTGGTCGGCTACAAGACCCACGCCAAGATGCTCATGGTATTGCGACGCGAGGACACCGGCTATCGCCGCTACATCCACCTCGGCACCGGAAACTACCATCCGCGCACCACGCGCTTCTATACGGATTTCGGCCTGCTGACCTCCAATCCGGAAATCGGCGACGACGTCAATGAGGTATTCAAGCAGCTCACAGGACTGGGCAAGGCCGGCGCGCTGAAGCACTTGTGGCAGGCGCCATTCTTCCTCCATCCTAATATGCTGGCGGCGATTCGCGGCGAGATCGAGGCGGCTCGGGCCGGCAAGCCAGCCCGCATCATCGCCAAGATGAACTCCCTGCTCGAACCGGAGATCATCACGGCACTGTACGAAGCCAGCGCAGCCGGCGTCACCATCGACCTGATCGTGCGCGGTGTCTGTTCACTGCGGCCCGGCGTCAAGGGCCTCTCGGACAACATCCGGGTGCGTTCGGTGATCGGGCGCTTCCTCGAGCATCACCGCATTTTCTATTTCCACGCCAACGGCAAGCAGAACATCTACCTTTCGAGCGCGGACTGGATGGAGCGCAATTTCTTCCGCCGCATCGAAATCAGCTTCCCCGTGCTGGAACCGAAGCTCAAGCGGCGCGTGCTCAAGGAAGGGCTGAAGCCCTACCTCGCCGACAACTGTCAGGCTTGGGAAATGAACGGCAGCGGCGAATACCGCATCAAGCCGACGCGACGCAGCCGCATCTGCGCCCAGGAATTGCTGCTCGCCGACATGGCTGTCGGCGCGATCAACGTAGCGTAAGCCCCGTCAGCACATTGGCCATACTATCGGCCATGCCCACGCCGAGCTGCTTGGCGAATTTCTCGGCAAAGTTCTGCCTGACGCTGAAATCCCGCACGTCGCTCGCATTGAACACATCCCGCGCGACGCTATCGACCGTGCCGTAGCCGTCGGCCAGACCCAGCTCGATGCTCTTCGCACCGCTCCACATCAGGCCGGAAAACATCTCGGGTGTTTCCTTGAGCCGCTTGCCGCGACCCTTGCGCACGACATCGATGAATTGCTGGTGCACCTCATTCAGCATTTGCCTGGCATGATCCTTGTGCTGCTCGTTCTGCGGCGAAAAAGGATCGAGAAAGCCCTTGCTCTCTCCCGCGGTCAATAATCGGCGCTCGACGCCCAGCTTCTCCATGGTGCCGGTAAAGCCGAAGCCGTCCATCAGCACGCCGATGGAACCGACGATGCTGGCCTTGTCCACGAAGATCTTGTCCGCGGCCACCGCGACGTAATAACCGCCCGAAGCGCAGACATCTTCGACGACGACATGAATCGGAATCGCCGGATGTGCGGCACGCAGGCGCCGGATTTCGTCGTTGATGATCCCGGACTGAACCGGGCTGCCGCCCGGGCTGTTGATGCGCAGGATCACCCCCGCCGTATGCTTGTCCTCGAACGCTGCCTGCAGGCCGCTGATGACTTGCTCGGCGTTGGCATCGCCCTTGGCCTTGATGACCCCGTTGAGATTCACCAGCGCGGTGAATTTCGAGCCCTCCGCGATTTTGTCCGTCTGCCCCCAGTCCGTTGCCAGGCCAAGGATCACCGCCAGATAGCCAAACCCGAGCACCTTGAAAAAGATGCCCCAGCGGCGGCCGCGCCGCTGCTCGGCAACCGCTTCGAGCGCAAGCTTCTCCAGAACCTTGCGTTCCCACTGCATATCTTCGCTATCCGACACTTTCCCTGCCTTCCTCAATCAAAAAAACCTGCCCGCCATCTTCGATGACAATCACCGGGTCGAGCCCCTTGCCGTTGCAGCGCCCGCCTCGGCAACGCCCCGAATCCGGCGCGTAGAGTGCGCCATGCGTAGCGCAAATTAAGTATAAGCCTGAACGATCGAAGAACTCCCCAGGCTGCCAGTCGAGTTCGACAGGCAGATGGGCGCATCGGTTCAAATAAGCATGGACTCGTCCTTGATACCGCACGGCGAAGGCAGGCTCGTTGACGCCGAGGTGCTCGAGCGTGAAGCGCAGGCCACGTCCGCCCTCGACAAGTTCCTCGCTAGCGCAGATCAGTCGCTGCTTCAAGCCTGTTGCCGCAGCCACGCCGCCAACTGCGCCACGTCGGCCGCACAGTACAGAGGCCCCTCCGCCTCCAGGGTTGCGCGCGGATGCGCGCCGTAGGCAACGCCCAGCGCCGCCACGCCGGCGTTCCTGGCCATCAGCAGGTCGTGCGTGGTGTCGCCGACCATCAGGGTCGCATCCGGCTCCACGCCGAACTCCGCCATCAGTTCCTCCAACATCTGCGGATGAGGCTTGGAATGGCATTCGTCGGCGCAGCGCGAAGCATGGAAGCGCGAGCCGAGCCCGCTGACCTCGAAGGCCCGGTCCAGCCCCTTGCGCGTCTTGCCGGTCGCCACGGCCAGATAGTGGCCGGCCCCGGCCAGTTCGTCGATCAGCGCCTCGGCGCCCTCGAACAGCAGCAAATCCTGGTCGCGCGACATGTAGTGTTGCCGGTAGCGCAGCGCGACGTCCTGGTAACGCTCCGCGGGCAGGTCCGGCAAAGCGTGCCGCAAGGCGTCGATCAGGCCGAGGCCGATGATGTGGTGCGCGCGCTCGTCGGATGGCTCTGGAATCCCCAGATCGCGCGCCGCCGCCTGGATGCTGGCGACGATGGCGCCGGTCGAATCCATCAGCGTGCCGTCCCAGTCGAAGACGATCAGTTCAAAACGTTTGCCCATAATCCCGTTTCTCGTTTCTATCCAGCTTTTCGGTAAAGCTGCGCAATTCCGCCGGCAGCGGCGATTCGAGGGTCACAGGCACCCCCGACAGCGGATGCGACAGCGCAAGCTTCGCCGCATGGAGGAACATGCGGCCGAGCCCGGTCTTCTGCAAGGTCTTGTTGAGGGGAAAATCGCCATATTTGTCGTCCCCGGCAATGGGAAAGCCCAGATGGGCAAGATGCACCCGGATCTGGTGCGTCCGCCCGGTCTTCAGTTCCACCTCGACCAGGCTGAAGTTTTCCCAGCGCGCCACCAGCCGCACGATCGAATGCGACGCCTTGCCCTCGGGATTGACGCTGACCCGTCGTTCGCCCTCCGCCGTCAGGTACTTGTGCAAAGGCAGGCGCACATGCTGCAACTCGTTTCGCCAGCGGCCCTTGACCAGCGCCAGATAACGCTTGGCGATGGCGCCGTCGCGGAACATGTCGTGCAGCTTGGTCAACGCGACGCGCTTTTTGGCCACCACCAGGAGGCCTGAGGTATCCCGATCGAGCCGGTGCGCGAGTTCGAGAAGCTTCGCCTGCGGCCGCGCCCGACGCAACTGCTCGATCACCCCGAAGGAAACCCCGCTGCCGCCATGGACCGCCACGCCGGCCGGCTTGTCGATCACGATAAGCGCCTCATCTTCAAAAGCGATTTCAAAATCTCTCGCTGGAACAGCGGCTTGCGATGGTTTTTCAGCGGTTCGCATGGGCGGCACACGGAGCCGGTCGCCGACCTGGAGCCGATACTCGGCAGGCACCCGCCCCTTGTTCACCCGCACCTCGCCGCTGCGCACGATGCGATAGATGTGGCTCTTCGGCACGCCCTTGGCGATGCGCAGCAGGAAGTTGTCGAGGCGCTGGCCTTCGGACTCCTCGCCGACCTCAAGCCATGTAACCGAATCTTTGCTTAAGTCCTTCATTTGCAATATACTGATCGCTTGGTTAGCCGTCCCGTGACGGTGTGCCCGGCGGCCCGAAGTGGCGTCGGTGGCACGGATCCCGGGGTGTTGTTGCCGTCATTGCAGCGTCGCTTGTCAGCGATCGAATGCATGGAGGCAACAAGGACGCGAAAGCAGCAGAAGACAACCGCCGGAATTCACAAACCGACCGGTAACGCGACCAGCCGACCACAGGGTGTTTCGCTCGCCCGAAAGAGCGATACTACTTGATTGCGCGCACTACACGCACAGAATTGGGCACAGATTGCCGGACGCTGACTTGAGTCAGCGGCCGCCTTACCGAAGACAAGTCATCAACCCCGTTTGCCACGTTAAACCACAGGCACCATGAACCCGCCGAACCAACCGCAAACCCGAGGCACACCGCCCGCGTCCTGACGCCCGCAGTGTGCGACTTGTCGTGCCCGCCTGGCTTGATTGCGCGCGGGAGCACACATGAAACGCATGCTTTTCAATGCGACGCAAGCTGAGGAACTCCGCGTCGCGATCGTTGATGGTCAGAAACTGATTGACCTCGACATCGAATCAGCCAACAAGGAACAACGCAAGAGCAACATCTACAAGGCAGTCATCACCCGCATCGAGCCGAGTCTCGAAGCCGCCTTCGTGGACTATGGCGCCGAGCGTCACGGCTTCCTGCCGTTCAAGGAAATTTCCCGCACCTATTTCAAACCCGGCGTCGACGCCGGCAAGGCGCGCATCCAGGACGTCCTCAGCAACGGCCAGGAACTCATCGTCCAGGTTGAAAAGGACGAGCGCGGCAACAAGGGCGCGGCGCTGACCACCTATGTCTCGCTGGCCGGCCGCTACCTCGTGCTGATGCCCAACAATCCGCGCGGTGGTGGCGTTTCGCGCCGCGTCGAAGGCGAGGACCGCCAGGAACTGCGCGAGATCATGGATCAGCTGATCGTTCCCAACGGCACCAGCCTGATCGCCCGCACCGCAGGCATCGGCCGCTCGCTGGAAGAACTGCAGTGGGACCTGAACTACCTGCTGCAACTGTGGACCGCCATCGACGGCGCCGCCAAGGCGCAGAACGGCGCCTTCCTGATCTATCAGGAATCGAGCCTCGTCATTCGCGCCATCCGCGACTACTTCCATTCCGAGATCGGCGAAATCCTGATCGATACCGACGACATCTTCGAACAGGCGCAGCAGTTCATGGCGCATGTGATGCCGGGCACGGTCAATCGCGTCAAGCGCTACCACGACGACGTGCCGCTGTTCTCGCGCTTCCAGATCGAGCACCAGATCGAGTCGGCCTACTCGCGCCAGGTCACGCTGCCTTCCGGCGGCGCCATCGTCATCGACCATACCGAAGCGCTGGTTTCGGTCGACGTCAACTCGGGGCGTGCCACCAAGGGCAGCGACATCGAGGAAACTGCGCTGCGCACCAACTGCGAAGCCGCCGACGAAATCGCCCGCCAGTTGCGCCTGCGCGACCTGGGCGGCCTGATCGTGATCGACTTCATCGACATGGAATCGGCCAAGAACCAGCGCGAAGTCGAAAATCGCCTGCGCGACGCCCTGCACTTCGACCGCGCCCGCGTCCAGACCGGCAAGATCAGCCGTTTCGGCCTGCTCGAGCTCTCGCGCCAGCGCCTGCGTCCGGCGCTCGCCGAGACCAGCTACATCACCTGCCCGCGCTGCACCGGCACCGGCCACATCCGCAGCACCGAATCCGCCGCGCTGCACATCCTGCGCATCCTCGAAGAGGAATCCATGAAGGAAAACACCGGCGCGCTGCACTGTCAGGTGCCGGTGGATGTCGCCACCTTCCTGCTCAACGAAAAGCGCGTCGATATTTCCCGCATCGAGATGCGCCATCGCGTCAATCTGGTGATCGTGCCCAACCGGCACCTGGAGACGCCAGCGCACGAAATCATCCGCCTGCGCCATGACCAGCTGAACGCCGAAGGCATCGCGCTGGCCAGCTACCAGATGGCCGAAAAGCCCGTCGAAGAAGCCTACCAGCCGCCCTCCGCGCAAAACGAAGCGAAGCCTGTACGGATCGAGGCCGCCGTGAAGGGCATCACGCCCGACCAGCCGGCGCCGATCGTCGAGCCTAAGGCCGCTCCGGTCGCGGCCCAGCCCGCAGCGGCACCCAAGCGCGGATTCTTCGCCAGCGTTGCTGCCTTCTTCATGGGCGAACCGCAGGCGGCGGCGCCCGCCCCCATCGAAGCAAAAACCGAAAAGCCGCCGCGCCGCGAGGGCGGTCGCGACCGCAACCGTGAGGGCGGACGTGAAGGTGGCCGCGGTGGACGCGATCGCAACGGTCGCCGCGAAGGCAGCGAACGCAAGGAAAAAGGCGAGCAGGCACCACGCCCTCAGGGCAAGCGCGACGAGACCCAGGCCGAAAGCGGCGGCCGTCGTCAGCGCGATGGTCGCAACGAACCGCGCGAGCCCAGGGAAGCGAAGGAAGCTCGCGAACCGAGGGAGGTTCGCGAGCCGCGTGAACCGCGTCCGCCGCGCGAACCGAAGGAAGCCCGTGAGCCCAGAGAACCGAGAGAAGCTCGTCCGCCCCGCAGCGACGCAAACGCCGTACAAGGCGCCGTGTCACCAGCGCCGACTCTTGCCGGCGAAGGCGGTCAAGGCTCCGGTCAGGACGGCGAAGCCCGCAGCGGGCGCAGAAGTCGCGGCCGCGGTCGCGGACGTGGCGGTCGCAGCGAAGAAGGCAGCGCCGTCGCCGCCGGCGAAGCCGCGGCAGTTCAAGCCGTCGAGGCCATTCCCGTCGCCGAGGGGGCAATTGCCGCGGCTGCAGCACAGGTCTCAGTCGCCGAACCGGTAACGGCTGCCGTGGTTGAACCACGCCCCGCGTTTGTGGCGCCGCAGGAACCCATCGCAGTGCCAATCCCCGAAGCCGTCGCCGAACCTGCAGCGCCAATCGCGCCTGCAATCGAAGCGCCGGCTCCGGTGGCCGCCACCCCGGTGGCGGAACCCGCCGCACCGGTCGTCATGCCGACTCCCGCAGCGGCAGAACCGGCGCCGCTGCCTGTCACCGAAGCCGCGATCGAGCATAAGCCCGCCGCCGAACCGATCATCGTGCCCCCGGCGCCAAAGCCTGCCGTGGTCGATGTCAAGGAGTCGTTGCAGCAGGTCGGCCTGGTAATGATCGAAACCAGCCATGCGGCACCGCCGGCGGACACGTTTGCACCCGCACAACCGCTCGGTCGCAAGCCGAAGCCGGCGCCGGTGATCGTCAACGAGCCTCTGCAAATGGTGGAAACCAAGCACGACTGACGCTCGCGTCAGCTATTCACCGCAACGGGCGCCATGCGAAAGCATGGCGCCCGTTGTCACTTACGCGCCAGGCGGGATGCCCGGCACGGCATCCACACGATGGCCGCTCAGTCGCAG
>JBAZOF010000139.1:0-7387 GCA_041648855.1 Sulfuritalea sp.
GTACTTGCCGGTGCCGACCAGCAGGCGCGAGTTGTAGGCCTTGCCGGCGATGACGAGAGAATCTGGGTTCATGGCTTTGCTTCCTGAAATAACTCAGCCGCCGCCGACGGCGACGACAATTTCGATGCGGTCGCCCGCGGCAAGCAGCGTCTCGGCATGGCGGCTCTTCGCCACGATCTCGCCGTTTCGCTCCACCGCGACGCGCTTCCCCTCGAGGCCGCGCGCTGCGAGCAGCGCGGCCACGGTCAGGGGTGCCGGCAGGCTCTGCGCCTCGCCGTTGATGATGATGTCCATATGGCAATTTTACTTCAGCAGGCGGCGCCGGATCAGCGTCAGCGCGATCCAGAAGGCGATCGCCGCCACTGCCAGCAGCGCTGCGACGTGGCCGAGAATGCCCGCGGGAACCTCGCCGAACAGCAGCGGCCGCACCAGCGCGACCGCGTGCGTCAGCGGCAGCCAGGCCGCTACCGCCTGCACCAGAGGCGGCAACTGGTCGGCCGGGAAAAACACGCCGCACAGCAGCACCATGGGCGTGATGAACAGCGTGAAGTAGTACATGAAGAAGTCGTAGGAGGGGGCCAGCGCGGTGACGATCAGGCCCAGCGCGGCGAAGGCCAGCCCGGTGATGAAGATCACCGGCAGCGCCCACAGCGCCAGCGGCGAGGCGACCAGGCCCAGCGCCGCGATGACGACGAGGATCGCGGCCCCGGACAGCGTCGCCTTGGCCGCCGCCCACAGCAGTTCGCCGGCCATCACGTCCTCCAGCGTGACCGGCGCGTTCATGATCGCCTCCCAGGTGCGCTGCACGTGCATGCGCGAGAAGGCCGAGTAAAGCGCCTCGAACGAGGCGGCGTTCATGGTCGAGGAGCACACCGTGCCGGCGGCCAGAAAGGCGATGTAGGACACGCCGTTGATCTGCGGCAGCAGCCCGCCCAGGCCGTAGCCGAGGCCGAACAGGTAAATCATCGGGTCGGCCAGATTGCCCAGCAGGGACGGGATCGCCAACTTCTTCCAGACCAGGAAATTGCGCCGCCAGACGGCGAAGGCGCGGCTGGAAAGTTGCGGCAGGGGAAGGGAATGTGTGCTCGCGGGCATCAGCACCCAATCATAGCGAACCCCATTTGCTTTTGGTCGAAGTTTCGCCGAGGACCGGCCCATGCCTGTCGGGCGGTGCCCCGGCGGGTGGATGGCCAGCGGGGGGCAGGCAACAAGAAGAAGGGCCGCAATCGCGGCCCTTCGGTCTTCAGCAGCCAACCGTCCGCCGTTGCACAAGAGTCGGCTCCGGCAGGACGGCGATTCATGCCGGCATGGAAATCAATACCAAGTCGATCCTGCTTGCTGCCATTGCTACAACGTGTCAGCTTCCACCGCTAGCAGGTAGTTCCTCTGGATGCCGATGGACATGGCCCGCCCGGCGTCACTTGTGGCGCGTTGCCCTGCCCGCCCGCCGCCAATCGTTGGGCGGTGTCCTGTTCCTGTCGATCGACGACAACGGTGCCGCCCATCTTGACCGGAAGTTGATCCGGGTAGTTGTATCCGGTCCCCTTGTTATGGTCTATCAATGCACCGATTCCGCCCCCGAAAATGATGTTCCCGTACATGCTTCCGGCTGCGCGGGATACGGCCTTGAGAATTCCATCAACCATCCCCGGCTTCTTGCAGACTACGGTCAGGTCTTCGGCGCTGCGCCGTACCGTCACGAAGTTGGGAGTCGCCGTTGTCCAGCGACCCTTGTCGTTCTCCAAAGCGCATTCAGCCTTGTCCACCGGCTTTCCGTCCGCCGTCAAGGCGCTGACCGATAGTGACTGACCCTCATTGCCGGTGATGGTTGCGCAACCCGAGAGACCGGCAAGAGCTGCGAGAAGGATGCTTACCCTGATGTTCATCAACTGCCCCCTAAGACATTGGAATTTGGACCACGACAATACAAGGGAATATCCTTCAATGCAAGCAAATGCATTTCGGATATATTCGCCCGCCGTATCGCCGGTGCCGACTCTTGTTTTGCCGCGCCTGTGGGGTAGGATCAGTCGCGCAGCTCCCTGCCGGTGAGCTTGAGGAACACGTCTTCCAGGTTCGCCGGCCGGTGCAAGGTGCGCAGCGCTGGCCATGCGGCGAGGTGGGCGAGCAGCGGCGTGGCGTCTTCGACATAGCAGAAGGCCGTTTCGCCGCTGACTTCGACGCGGCGCGAAAAGGCCTGCGCTTCGCGCCCGGCCCAGCCGGGGGCATCTTCGCCATAGACCTCGACCACCTGGGGTTCGATCTGCTGCCGGATCAACTCGCGCGGCGCGCCTTCGGCAACCATCCTGCCGTCATCGATGATCGCGAGGCGCTGGCAGAGGCGTTCCGCCTCGTCCATGAAGTGCGTCGTCAGCAGGATGGTCTTGCCCTGCGCCTGCAGGCGTTTGAGGCGTTCCCAGATGAGGTGGCGCGCCTGCGGGTCGAGACCGGTGGTGGGCTCGTCGAGCAGCAGCAGTTCGGGGTCATTCACCAGCGCGCGGGCCAGCGTCAGGCGGCGCTTCATGCCACCGGACAGCGTGCGGATGTTGGCGTCTTCCTTGCCGGCGAGACCGGCGAAGTCGAGCAGTTCGGCGATCTTCGGGCGGATCGCGGCGTCCTTCATGCCGAAGTAGCGGCCATAGACGACGAGGTTTTCGGCGGCGGTGAAGTCGGGGTCGAGGTTGTCGAACTGCGGCACCACTCCGATCTTCATGCGCGCTTCGCGGGCCCGCGCCGGCACCGGTTCGCCCACCAGCTTTATGTCACCCGAATCGGGCGCGGTCAGCCCCAGGCAGCAGCGCAGGGTCGTGGTCTTGCCGGCGCCGTTGGGGCCGAGCAGCCCGTAGCATTCGCCGCGCTGCAATTCGAAGTCGAGCCCGGCGACGACTTCGCGGCCGTCGTAGGACTTGCGCAAGGCGGAAACGATCAATGGACTCATTTATCGTGAAATAACTTGTTCGGAGCGACTGGTCATAGTCGAGCGAAGCGAGCTGACCAGAAGCCTCCCCGCGAGGGGGCGAGGCGGGGTTTCGCACCGCACGCGGTGCGCCGCCGCAGCCGGCTGGCTGTGCAAAGCCAGCCGTGGGCCGCGAAGCGGATGGGAGGGGCGGGCCTTCAATTTGCCTTTAGTTGCGGCCGCTGCGCTTAACGCCGATGATGCCGGTGTTAGCCTCCACTGAAACTTCGTTTTCGCGTGTTTCATCTTCTGCGGGTGGAGCTTGCTGCCATGAGCGTCAATGCCAGGCGCGATGGATGAGGTCGCGGATCAGGTGCAGGCGGCGGTGGAAGAAGTGGTCGGCGCCGGGAATCACCACCACCGGCAGGTCGATCGGCTCGGCCCAGGCCAGCACGTTGTCGAGGCGCACCGTCTCGTCTGTCGAGCCGTGGATCACCAGCGTGTCGGCCGGCACGGCCTCGGTATCGTAGCTGCGCGCGCCCTCGACATGGCCGGCGGCGGTGCCGACCAGCACCAGCCAGCGCGCCGGGTCGCCGGCCGCGGCCAGCCGCTTGGCCAGGCGCGTGGTGACGTAGGCGCCGAAGGAAAAGCCGGCCAGGTAAAGCGGCAGCGGGGCGCCGGACGCGGTCAGCACCTCGGCATAGCGGGCGCGCGCCCAGTCGTGCACCGCCAGCACGTCGTCGGTCTCGGCATCGCCGTGGTCGTGCTCGCCCTCGCTGCCGCCGACGCCGCGAAAGCTCGGCCGCAGCGTGATGCAGCCGCGCTCGCGAAAGGCGCGCGCCAGGGTGGTCACCACCTTGTTGTCCGCGGTGCCGCCGAACAGCGGATGCGGGTGGGCGATCAGGGCGATGCCTTGCGGGTTCTCGTGCCCTTCGACGAAGACCTCGATCCTGCCGTCCGGCCCGGCGACCAGGATGCGCTCGTGGCGCGACACGGTTCAGTCGACCTTGAGCCGTTCGACCACGCGACCATGGACCAGGTGCTGGTCGATGATCTCGTCGATGTCTTCCTGGTCCACGTAGGTGTACCAGACCGCCTCGGGGTAGATCACCATCACCGGCCCTTGTTCGCAGCGATCGAGGCAGCCGGCGGAATTGATGCGCACATTGCCCGGCACCTTCTTGCCGAGCGCCTTGACCTTGTCCTTGGCGTAGGCGCGCATGTCGCCGGCGCCGTGGTTGTTGCAGCAGGCTTCGCCCGCGGCGCGCTGGTTGGTGCAGAAGAACACATGGTGCGTGAAATGGCTCATGGGACAGGCTTCAGGTAAAACACGAATTATAGGGGCGGCGGATATTTGACCGCGTTCTTGACGATCTTCTCGCGGGCCGCGGCGATCGGGTCGATGTCGAGCACATCGGCGAGTTCGGTCAGGTAGATCAGCACGTCGGCGATTTCATCGGCGACCTCGGCGCGCTTCTCCGGTGCCAGGTTCAGGCTTTCCTCGGGCGTCGCCCACTGGAAATGCTCGACCAGTTCGGCCGCTTCGACGCTCAAGGCCATGACGAGATTCTTCGGCGTGTGGAAGCGATGCCAGTCGCGTGCGGCGCAGAAGGCCCGCAGCGCATCGCGCAGGGTGGCAAGGTCAGTAATGGAGTGCATCGTGTCTTTCCGGACGGTAGATCATCAACCAGGGCAGGGCGAGGAATGGCCACAGCGAACAGATCAGTCGCGTGAGGCCGTTGAAATTCAGGAACTGGCCCGGATTCCAGATGTGCTGCATGTTGAGCAGATAGGGATTTTCCGGGGCGAGATTCACCATGACGGTGGCGAACAGCAGCGCGAGCGCGGCGACGGCGCGCTGCAGCGGAAAGACCATGAAGGAGACCGTCCACCACAACACCAGCCCGATGGCCATGCCGACGCCATTGCCCGGCGTGATCCACGCCAGGGCCGATGCCGGCCCGAACAGCAGCGCATGGGTCAGGGTCTTGATCAGCACCGCGCTGAGCAGCAGGGCGCCGGTGAGCAGGCGGGCCTGGCGGCGAAGCAGCAGCGTCGCAATCAGGCCCGCGGCGAGCAGGCCGGATGCGGCGATGGCGGCTTCGAGGCTGACGAAGCGCTCCGGCTGGAAGGGCTGGACCGGCGGCAAGTCGAGCAACTGGCGCAGGTTGCCGCCGCCGAACAGCAGGGTTTCCGGCGACAACTGGGTCACCAGCCATGCGGCAATCAGAAGCAGGCCGACGTCGACGCCATAGGCATGCCTCAAGATTCGCCGCCGCCAGCGTGCGAGGCGTCCTTCATCCAGCGCGCGCGAACCCCAGCGCGCGCCGATCAGGCCACCGAGCAGGGCGCCGGCGGCATTGCAGGCCAGATCCAGGTTGGAGGGCACGCGGCTGGGCAGGTAGTTCTGCAGCAGTTCCATGGCAAGGCTCAGTCCGCCGCCGAGCAGGGAAGCGACCAGCCACGCGGAGAGCGGGGCAAGGCGGCGGCGCAATGCGGCGGTGCAAAAGAAGCCGAAGGGCAGGTAGGCGATGACATTGGCCGCCAGGTCGAAGCCGGTGGTGTAGCGCGGCCATGCCGCGCCGAGAAAGTCCAGCGGGTCGACGCCGCTGTCGTGCCAGCCCGCCATCGGATACAGGCTGGCATAGACGATCAGCAGCACATAGCCGCTGGTCAGGTAAAGGGTCAGATGGGTGCGTGCGCCGTTAGCCACAGCCTGCGATTCTGCCGCCTTCGGTGCAGCGGGACAAGGGCCGCGCTGGCCGGCACTACCAGCGCCGCGTGAGGTT
The DNA here is from genome assembly GCA_041648855.1 of Sulfuritalea sp. Taxonomy (GTDB): domain Bacteria; phylum Pseudomonadota; class Gammaproteobacteria; order Burkholderiales; family Rhodocyclaceae; genus Sulfuritalea. Next base: position 5,686 of record JBAZOF010000139.1, read on the forward strand.
GCTCATGTAGTTGGGCGGAAAGGCGTCGATCGCGATCAGCGTTTGCGCCAGCACCGTGCGCGCCGTCTCCGCCGTAAGCGAGAGGCAGACGCTGCGATCCGCCGGCCCGCCGGAGGTCAGGCCCACCAGGCGCCCCTCTTCGTCGACCAGCGGTCCGCCCGATACGCCGTGATCGCAGTAATTCGATGAGACCAGATAGTTTTGCCCGCCGCGATTGATGATGCCCAGCAGCGCGCCGGTCGAGGCCATCAGGCGGCCGTTGGCGAAGCCGATGTTGAAAATGCGCGCGCCCCGCGCCAGTTGTGCCGCATCGCCGAACGCAATCGGTTTGCCGTTGAGGCCCGGCGCATGGACGACGCAGGCATCCTCCCGGATCAGGAAAGCAGCTGCGGTGATCCGGGTCTTCTCTTGCGTCGCCGGATTGATTGCCAGGATCGGCCCCTTGAGCACATTGGGAGCGATCACGTGGCAGTTGGTCAGCAGCTTGTCGGGTTCGATCACGACGCCGGTTCCGAGACCTGCCGCGCCGATGATCAGATAGGTCGAGTCGGAGAACTTCGCCAGGATGCCGGCATCGGGTCCGGCGAAGACCAGTTTCTGCGGGGCCGGTTTGGGGGCGGCGGCGGGCTTTGACGCGGCCCCGGCCGGCGCGGGGTCGACGGGGGCCGGGGGCAGCAGGGCGGCGATCTCCTCATCGATGGGCGGCTCGGCTTTCGGTGCGGCGGGGGGCGCGCTGGCAGCCGGCGCCGGCACGCCGGGTACGGGTTTGTCGGCAGCGATAAAGCGCCAGGCGGGATATGCCGCCGCTGCAATCAGCACCACGGCGAGAAACGGCCGCAGCGACCGCGAGGGTTTGGACGTCGGGACTACGGCAGCCTGCTGTTCGCGGTTGCGGCGGTCATACAGTGCCCGCTGGCGCGGATCGCTCAGCACGTCGCGGGCGTGCTGCAGGAAGGTGAGGCGGTTGCGCCGGTCCTCGCCATCCGGCGCGAGCGCCAAGGCCTGCCGCTGCGCCTCGAACGCATTCTGAATGTCCGCAGGCGTTGCCTTGCTGGTCAGCCCGAGAAGTTCGTAGAGAGACAGCTTTTCTGCCATTGCGGCCGCTTAGTGCTTGTGCTCCGGTTCGGCATGATGGGTCTGCGCAGCGGCATGGTGGTGCAGGATCGCGTGAGGATCGTGGCCGGGCAGCCGGTGGCCGACCCATTGTGGCAGCAGCGAACCGGCGACCATGCCGAGAATCGACACGCCGAGCCCGATCAGCTGCGGCGGCACCGGGCTGGCCTCGCCGATCAGCACCTCGATCAGCACCCAGGAGACGAGGCCGCCGAAGGTCGCGGCCAGCGCGCCCTGTGTCGTCGCGCGGCGCCAGAAGATGCCGGCGGCGAGCGGCACGAAGGCTCCGGCCAGGGTCACCTTGTAGGCGTTCTCCACCATCTTGAAAATCGAGGCCTCGGATTTCAGCGCGAAGCCCAGCACGATGCAGGTGAACACCACCAGGCAGCCGCGCATCACGCGCAGGAACTGGTGGTCGCCCATCCCGGGGTAGAAGCCGCGGATCACGTTTTCGGCAAAGGTGACCGAAGGGGCCAGCAGCGTCGCCGAGGAGCAGCTCATGATGGCCGACAGCACCGCGCCGAAGAACAGCACCTGGGCGAACAGCGGCGTGTGCTGCAGCACCAGGGTCGGCAGGACCAGTTGCGTG
>JBAZOF010000140.1:0-7375 GCA_041648855.1 Sulfuritalea sp.
CGGCAACGACCACACCCCGGGCTTCCCTTCGGCCGCCCGCTTTGTTGCTCAGGCCTTCATGGGGGCCAATCTGGACAACGCGGCGCTGCCGGGCGTTTACCTGGCGGTGGTGATGGGTCGGCATGCAGGCTTTCTGACCGCAGCATCGGCGCTGGGCAAGAAGTTCCCTGACGATGGTCCCCATCTGATCTACCTTCCGGAGCGAACCTTCAGCGTCGAGAAATTCCTTGCGGACGTCAAGGCCACCTACGAAACACACGGCCGCTGCGTCATCGCGGCATCAGAAGGCATCCATGACAGCCAGGGCACTCCCATCATCACGCAACTGTCGGCTCAGGTCGAACGGGACGCCCACGGCAATGTGCAACTCTCGGGTACCGGCGCGCTCGCCGACCTGCTGTGCGACGAGATCAAGGACAAGCTCGGCATCAAGCGCGTACGGGGAGACACCTTCGGCTATCTCCAGCGCTCATTCATGGGATGCGTATCGGACGTCGATCAGCGCGAGGCCCGCGAAGTCGGCGAAAAAGCCGTGCAATACGCCATGTGGGGCGATCGCGACGGCTCCGTCGCTATCAAGCGAACCGGCTTTTACTCGGTCGATTACCAATTGGTCCCGCTGGAGAGCGTCGCGGGAAAGACTCGCGTCATGGAAGACGAGTTCATTGCCGCCAACGGTACCGACGTCACCGACGCATTTCGAATGTATCTGCGCCCCTTGCTGGGTTCCGGCATGCCGGATGCCTATCGCTTGCGCCTGAACAAGGTCGACAAGATCCTGAATCCTGCCGGATAGGCAGGGCGTCGGCACGGATCAATCGCCGAAACTGATTCCCACGTCCCTGCCGGTCTGCAGCGTATCGCAGTCCAGGGGAACACCCTTCATGCGCCCGGCCACTTCCTCCAGCGCGACGTAGTTCACGTTGGGAAATGCGAGGGCGACCATGACGCCGGACCGCCCCTCTTCCAGGCCTCTGACCGCGGCGGTGCCAAAGCGCATGGCGGCGAGGCGATCGAACGACGTCGGGCTGCCTCCGCGCAGCAGGTGGCCCAGAACGACGACCCGGACATCCTTGCCGGTTCGTTCGCCGAGTGCCCGCGCGATGCGCTCGCCGACACCACCCAGACGCTCCGCATGTCCGATCTCGGCGGGCGCCAGGATTTCGCGATGGCCGTGGATGGGCTCGGCGCCCTCGGCCACTACAACAATGGAATACATTCGGCCCTCGCCGTCCCGGGCGCGAATCTTGGCGGCCACCTTATCCACGTCGAATGGAATTTCGGGAATCAGGATGGCATGGGCGCTGCCCGAAATGCCCGCGTGCAGCGCGATCCAGCCTGCATAACGGCCCATGACCTCGACCACCATGACCCGCTGATGGCTTTGGGCAGTGCTGTGCAGGCGATCGATACACTCCGTGGCAAAAGTTACCGCGGAATCGAAACCGAAGGTGGTGAAGGTCTTGTCCAGATCGTTATCGATGGTCTTGGGCACTCCCACCACACGCAGCCCCTTTTGATGCAGGGCGTTGGCGATGGTGAGCGAACCGTCGCCACCGATCGACACCAGTGCATCGAGCTCCTTCCTGGCGAAGTACTCCAGGATCTCGCCCGTGCGGTCAGTATCCTTCATGGTACCGTCAGGCATCTTCATCGGAAAATGCAGGGGGTTGCCCTTGTTGGTGGTGCCGAGAATCGTGCCCCCGAGATGACCTATGCCGCGCACCTTTTCCCGCGTCAGGCGATACACGCCGCCCTCGGGATAGCGCTCGGGAAAAAGTATGCCGTTGAAGCCGTCGTGAATGCCGTAGCACTCCCAACCCCGATTGGCGGCGGCGATGACCACGGCCCGAATGACCGCATTGAGGCCCGGGGCGTCGCCACCGCCCGTGCAAACGGCTATGCGTCGGATGTGATCGGCCATGGAAACTCCTGCTCCCGAAAGAGGATTAGAGAACTCGTCAGCTCAGCGCGGCGAACAGGGCACTCTTGATCGCATCGAGCGAGCCGACCCCGGAAACCTTGCGGTACTTGGGCGCACCCTTGGCTCCAGTGTCAGCCCACCTGGAATAGAAGTCAGTGAGTGGCTTGGTCTGGCTGTGATACGCCGAGAGACGTTTCCTGACGGTTTCCTCCTTGTCGTCATCGCGCTGAATCAGCGGCTCACCGGTGGCGTCGTCCTTGCCTTCGACCTTGGGCGGATTGAACACGATGTGATAGGTGCGCCCCGAGCCGAGATGCACGCGACGGCCGCTCATGCGCCTGATAATTTCCTCGTCGCTGACGTCGATCTCAAGCACGTAGTCGAGTTCGACACCTTGAGCGCGCATGGCCTCGGCCTGCGGAATGGTCCGCGGAAAACCGTCGAACAGGAAACCCTTGGCGCAATCGGGCTGCTTCAGGCGCTCGCCGATCAGGCCGAGGATGATGTCGTCGGATACCAAGCCGCCGGCATCCATGACCTTCTTGGCCGCCAACCCCATCGGGGTACCGGCCTTGACCGCTGCGCGCAACATATCACCGGTGGATATCTGTGGAATTCCGTATTTCTCCGTAATGAACGCTGCCTGCGTTCCCTTGCCGGCTCCCGGCCCACCCAACAGAATCAATTTCATATCTAGCCCCCCAAGTAAAGTTTATCTTCATGATTTAAAGCAACTTTTTTGTCTTTTTGACTTGGGCAAAACTTACTCCGAATCCTCCTTGGCGTCAAACAACCGGCGCACGCGTTGCAGGTCCTCTGGCGTGTCGACTCCCGGCGCCGGGGGATGGTCGATGCTGACGACCTGTATCGGATAGCCGTGCCAAAGCGCGCGAAGTTGCTCCAGCGACTCACAGCGTTCGAGCGGTGAGGCGGTGAGCTGCCCGAAGCGGCGCAGAAAGTCCACGCGATAGGCGTACAGGCCTATGTGACGCTGTGCCGGAAGATTTGCCGGCAGTGCATTCCGCTGGTCTGCAAACTGGTCCCTGTCCCAGGGGATAGGCGCGCGACTGAAGTACAAGGCACGGCCACGCACATCGCATACGACCTTGACGACGTTGGGATTGAAGAAATCCTCGGCTGAGGTCAAGGGATGGGCGGCGGTCGCCATCGCCGCATCGGGGTCGCCGCGCAAAGCCGAGGCCACCGCCTCTATCAGCGCGGGATCGAGCAGCGGTTCATCACCCTGCACATTGACCACGATGTCGGCATCGTCCCACTGCAGCTGGTCGGCAACTTCGGCGATGCGGTCGGTGCCGCTGGCATGATCGGCGCGAGTCATCACCACATCGAAACCGTGCTGCCGAACTGCAGCGGCAATCCGCTCGTCATCGGTGGCGACCCAAACGCCGTCGGCCCGGGCGCGCCTCGCCGCCGCCGCCACGCGTACGATCATCGGCTGACCGGCGATATCGGCCAAGGGCTTCCCCGGCAGACGCGTCGAGGCATAGCGCGCCGGGATGACGACGCGAATTGCCATCAGGCTTCTTCTGCGCCCAGTTGTCGGGCCTCGTCCTCCAGCATCACCGGAATGTCGTCTTTCACCGGATAGGCCAGCTTGCATGCCTTGCAGACCAGTTCAGACGCGGCCTTGCGGTTTTCCAGAGGGCCCTTGCAGACCGGGCAAACGAGTATTTCAAGCAGACGGCTGTCCATTGAGCTTCTCCAGAACAAATGCGGCAAGATCGGGGCTGACTTCGGCGGTCACGGGCAAGACCCAGACCGGCAGAGGCAAGCGAAGTTGGGCCAATTTTACGGCATCCTTTTCCGTCGTCAGGATGGCGTCGCCGGCCAAGGCAAGATCCGCCTCGCAAAAACTGTGATGATCGGCGAAGGCGTGCTCGGCGAAGTTCAAGCCCATCGCGCTCAGCCGATCGAAAAAGCGCTGCGGTGCGCCGATGCCGGCCACTGCGTGCAACTTCTTGCCGACCAGGTCGGCAGCGCTGCATGTTGTTCCGTGATCATCGAGACGATAAAAGCCATCACCCAGCAAGTTCATCAGAAAAACCGGGCGGCCAACAGTCGGCGCTGACGGCACGGCGCATCCGTTGAGAACCACCGCATCCACCTGCGCCAGGCGCGAGACGGGCTCCCGCAACGGTCCCGCGGGCAAGGACCAGCCGTTCATGACCCCACGCTGATCGAATATCGCAATCTCGACGTCGCGGAACAAGCGGTAGTGCTGCAAGCCGTCATCGGCGAGAATTACATCGCATTCCGGATACGCGACGAGCAAAGCACGGGCTGCAGCCAGCCTGTCCCTGCCGACGAATACCGGACACCGGCTGCGGCGAGCCAGCAACAGGGGTTCGTCACCCACGACACCGGGATCGGTCCCGGCCGTTGCCTCCACCACTTGTGCGGCATTGCCACGGTAGCCGCGGCTGATAATGCCGGGGCGGCGCCCCAGCGTTCGCAGCGTCGATGCCAGATGAATCACGAGCGGCGTTTTGCCGGTACCACCGACGGTGATGTTGCCGATAACAACCACAGGTACCGGCAGGCGCTCACGATCAAGGATGCCTGCACCGTACAGGGCTCGCCGCAAGGCGACCAACACCATGAAGATCAACGACAAGGGAAACAGCAGGCAAGCCAGCGGGCCGCGGCGCCGCCAGGCGGCGGCTAGTCCGCGGGACTCAGCGTTGTGCCTGCTGGGTGGCAAAGGAAATGTGTGACAGCCCTGCCTGCTGGGCCGCCTGCATGACATCGATGACGCTCTGATGCGCAGCCTTGGCATCGGCATTGATGATGACGACCGGTTCCTTGCCGGTCCCGGTCAGCCGCTTCATTGCGGTGGCGATCGATTCGATGTCGCGGGCGCCTACCGCCGCCTTGTTCACCGTGACCTCGCCGGCAGCAGTGACCACCACATTGATCTCGTTCGGCTGCTCCTTGTTCGGCGGAGCATCGGCGGTCGGCAAGTTGATCTCAAGCCCGGAAAACTTGGAATAGGTGGTGGTGATCATGAGAAAGATCAGGATCACCAGAAGCACGTCGATCATCGGGATCAGATTGATCTCCAGTTCTTCGCGCTGGCGTCCTCGCTGGAAGTTCATCGCGTCCGCTCCTTACTTGCGTTCGCCTTGCAGGATCTCGACCAGCTTCACCGCTTCCTGCTCCATCTCGACCAGGAATCCATCGACCTGCGCCCGAAAGTGGCGGTAGAAGATCATGCTGGGAATGGCAATGATCAGTCCGAAACCGGTGTTGTAGAGCGCCACCGAAATGCCATGAGCGAGAGCCTGAGGATTGTTGCCGGAGGACGTCGGCGAACCGAAAATCTCGATCATACCCACCACGGTGCCGAAGAGTCCCATCAGCGGTGCAATCGAAGCGATTGTGCCCAAGGTGGTCAGGAACCGTTCCAGGTCGTGAGCGACGCCGCGTCCGGCTTCCTCGATCGCCTCCTTCATGATCAGGCGCGAACTCTTGGCATTGCGCATGCCCGCAGCGAGAACGCGGCCCAGCGGCGAATGCGCCTCGAGGCGCGCCAGTTGAGGCTCGGCAATTCCGTTCTTATGGTAGTCGGCGATCGCGCTTTGCAGCAATCCGGCAGGGACGATCTTGGTGCGGCGCAGGGTCGCCGCACGCTCGATGATGAGCGCTACAGCGATTATGGAAGCGAACAGCAGCGGCCAGATGGGCCAGCCGGCAGCCTGAATGATGGAAAACACGGGGGCAACTCCGGTAAGCGGTAAAGCGCGAACTTTAGCCCGAGTAGGCCGATTCGGCAATACAAACGGATGCACACGGGAAATCCGCAGCGGCGCATTCATCCATCCATCATTCGCCGACTCGAACAGACCCGCATCGTCGGAGTTTCACAAGCAGCGCCCGCCGTCTCCATCCGCCGAATGACCGCTGTTGATTCCATTCTCGTTGCTACGGCGCTCGCCAAAGTGATCGGCCGGCTTATCCACAAAATCTGTGGATAAGTTTGTGGGCCATCTTGTGGCAAGCAAGCTAAATGGCGCTCCCGTAAGGGCTTTTGCCTTTTTGAACAATTTGAGAGCAGTGAAAACTGAATGATTAATCAGGTAGTTATGCCGCACACCCAGCAGGAGCGCGGCTTCCGGGACTGTGCCCGCCAGCCTGGCGCCGCATGTGGATGGTGTAGAATTTTTTCGACATATTCTCGACCCAAAGCGCCCAGCCCATGCTCGATCCCGCAACTGTCGTCAGCATCAGCGAACTCAACCGCCTGGCGCGCCTGAGCCTGGAAAGGGAGTTCCCCTTGCTTTGGGTGGCGGGAGAAGTTTCAAACCTGACGCGAGCCACTTCCGGGCATGTCTACTTCTCGCTGAAGGATGAAAGCGCGCAGGCGCGCTGCGTGATGTTCCGCTCTCGCGCACAGTCGATTCCCTGGCGCCTGGAAAACGGGCAGCAAGTGGAAGCGCGTGCCTTGGTATCGCTCTACGAGCCCCGCGGCGACTTCCAGCTCAACATCGAGACACTGCGCCGTGCCGGACTGGGTCGCCTGTTCGAGGCCTTCGCCAGGTTGAAGGCACGACTGGAGGCCGAGGGTCTGTTTGCCGCCGAACGCAAGCGGCCCCTGCCGCGCTTTCCAAGTCATATTGGAATCGTCAGTTCGCCGCGCGCCGCCGCTCTGCGCGATGTATTGGTGGCCCTGAAGCGCCGCGCACCGCATCTCGGCGTGATTCTGTACCCGACGCTGGTACAGGGCGACAATGCCGCCCAAGATATTGCCAAGGCGATCGCCGTCGCTGGCCAACGCAAGGAAAGCGACCTGCTGCTGGTCGTGCGCGGCGGTGGCAGCATTGAAGACCTCTGGGCCTTCAACGAAGAAGTCGTGGCGCGGGCGATTGTCGCCAGCCCCCTGCCGGTCATCAGCGGCGTTGGCCACGAGACCGATACCACGATTGCCGATTACGTCTGCGACCTGCGCGCCGCCACGCCGACCGCTGCTGCCGAACTGGCCACGCAAGGATGGTACGAGGCAGCGGGCGAAGCTGCAGATCTTGGAGCGACACTGAGCCGGGCAATGCAATACCGTATCGCCCGGCAGCAGCAAGGACTGGATCAACTGTCGCTACGCCTGGTTCACCCGGCGACACGATTGCGCCAAAGTCGCGACCGACTTGCGCTGCTGGGCTCGCAACTGGATGCCTCGCTGGCTCACACGCTCCGCACCCATCGGGAGCGGCTGAACCGCGCCGCCCTCGGCCTGGGCCGTGCTGTTCCGCGTATGGAAAAACGCAGCGGACATGTTGGATTGCTGGCACAGCGCCTAAGTGCCGCAATCCAGCGACAGCAACAGAAACGACTGGGTGAGCTCGAAAGCATTGCGGCGGCACTCGCTCATCTGAATCCCGAAGCGACCCTGGCGCGCGGTTTCTCCATTGTTCGTGATGCTGATGGCAAGCTGATCAC
>JBAZOF010000141.1:0-7358 GCA_041648855.1 Sulfuritalea sp.
TGGGGAGCACTCACGGTGACGCTGGCTGTGCCGGGCAGTCACAACGCCCGCAATGCCTGTGCGGCAGCGGCGGCGACGCTGGCGGCAGGCGCGCCACCCGTCGCGGTCGAACAGGGACTGACAAGCTTTACCGGCATCAAGGGCCGCCTGCAAGGTCGTGCGGGTCGCGACGGCTCGCGCGTGGTGGATGACAGCTACAACGCCAATCCCGATTCGATGCGCGCCGCGATCGACGTGCTGGCGTCGGTGCCGGGCAGGCGCATCCTGGTCATGGGCGACATGGGCGAGGCGGGCGCGGCCGCAGGGCAGTTTCATGACGAGATCGGCGGCTATGCCAAGAGCCACGGCATCGACCGCCTGCTCTGCCTGGGCGAACTGTCGGCGGCGGCGGCTCACAACTTCGGCGAGGGCGGCCAGCACTTTCCGCGCGTCGACGACCTGATCAAAACCCTGCTGACCGAGCTCGAGCCACAGACCACGGTGCTGGTCAAGGGCTCGCGCTTCATGCGCATGGAGCGCGTTGTCGACGCAATTGTGGACGAAGGAATCTCGAATGCTGCTTGAACTCGCTCAATGGCTGGCCAAGGACCTGCGCGCCTTCAACGTCTTCGGCTACATCACGCTGCGCGCGGTGCTGGCGACCATGACCGCGCTGGCGATTTCCTTCGTCTTCGGTCCGGCGGTGATTCGCTGGCTGGCGGCGAAAAAGATCGGCCAATCGGTGCGCAGCGACGGGCCGCAAACGCATCTGATCAAGGCTGGCACGCCGACCATGGGCGGGGCGCTGATCCTGATCTCGCTCGGCGTGTCCACGCTGCTGTGGGCGGATCTTTCCAACCGTTTCATCTGGATCGTGCTGATCGTCACCTTCGGCTACGGCGCGATCGGCTGGGTCGATGATTGGCGCAAGGTGGTCTATCGCAATCCCGCCGGGCTTTCGGCGCGCTCCAAGTTCTTCTGGCAGTCGGTGGTGGGCCTGATCGCTGCGATCTACCTCGCATTTTCGATCTCGGCGCCGAACAACGAAAAGGTGGTCCAGCTGTTCTTCCAGTGGGTGTCCTCCGGCTTCACGCTGGAACTGCCGCAGCAGACCGCCCTGATCGTGCCCTTCTTCAAGAGCGTGACCTATCCGCTCGGCATGTTCGGCTTCATCCTGCTGACCTATCTGGTGATCGTCGGCACCAGCAATGCGGTGAACCTGACCGACGGCCTCGACGGCCTGGCGATCATGCCGACTGTTCTCGTCGGCGCCGCGCTGGGCATCTTCACCTACGTCGCGGGCAACTCGGTGTTCTCGAAGTACCTGTTGTTGCCCTATATTCCGGGCGCCGGCGAGCTGACGGTGTTCTGCGGCGCGCTGGCCGGTGCCGGGCTCGGCTTCCTGTGGTTCAACGCCTATCCCGCCGAGGTGTTCATGGGCGACGTCGGTGCGCTGGCGCTCGGCGCGGCGCTCGGCGCGGTGGCCGTGGTGGCGCGCCAGGAAATCGTGCTGTTCATCATGGGCGGCGTCTTCGTCGCCGAGACCCTGTCGGTGATGCTTCAGGTCGGCTACTTCAAGTACACCAAGAAGCGCTACGGCGAAGGCCGGCGGATTCTGCTCATGGCGCCGCTGCATCATCACTTCGAACAGACCGGATGGAAAGAGACGCAGGTGGTGGTGCGCTTCTGGATCATCACGATTCTGCTCGTGCTGTTTGGCCTGTCGACGCTGAAGATACGATGAATCTCGCCGGCAAACACGTCCTCGTTCTCGGCCTCGGTGAATCGGGGTTGGCCTCCGCGTGCTGGTGCGCGCGGCAGGGCGCACGGGTGCGGGTGGCCGATACGCGTACGGCGCCGCCGTATCTGAGCGAGTTGCGGCGCCGCTCAGTGGAAAACTCGACCAGCGCCGACTCGCAGCTTGAATTCATTGCTGGCGAGTTCGACAAGGCCCTGCTCGACGGCATCGACCTGCTGGTGCTGTCGCCGGGGCTCTCGGGCGGTCTGATGGTGGTGATCCATGCGCGCGCCGCCGGGATTCCGGTGGTCGGCGAAATCGAATTGTTCGCCCAGGGCTTGCGCAGTCTGGACAAGGTCGCACCGCTGTTGGCGATCACCGGCACCAATGGCAAGACCACCACCACCGCGCTGACCGGACATCTGCTGCGCGCCACGGGCAAGACGGTCGGCGTCGCCGGCAATATTTCTCCCGCGGCGCTCACGGCATTGATGGATGCGCTGGATGCGGATGCCCTGCCGCAGATCTGGGTGCTGGAGCTGTCGAGTTTCCAACTGGAAACCACCGAGACGCTGAATGCCGCCGCGGCAACGGTGCTCAACATTTCCGACGACCATCTCGATCGCTACATCGACCTCGACGAATATGCATCGGCCAAGGCCAAGGTCTTTCAGAGCGCCGAGGGCGCGCCCGGCGTCCAGGTGCTGAATCGTGACGATTCCCGCGTCTGCCGCATGACGCTGCCCGACCGTCACATCATCAGCTTCGGCCTTGACGCGCCCGCAGCCGAGGAGGACTTCGGCCTGCGCCAGCATCGAGGTGAAGCCTGGCTGGCGCAGGGTCAGCGCCTGCTATTGCCGGTCTCTGAATTGCCTCTGGCCGGGCTGCACAATGCGGCCAACGCGATGGCCGCGCTGGCGCTGTGCAGCGCGCTCGGCTTCGATGCCGAAGCCTTGCTGCCGGCTTTGCGCAGTTTCCGCGGCCTGCCGCACCGGGTCGAGCAAGTGGCCGAGATCGGCGGCGTGACCTGGTATGACGATTCCAAGGGCACCAACGTCGGCGCCACGGTCGCCGCACTGAATGGCATTGGTGGACTGGGGCGCAAGATAGTGGTGATTCTGGGAGGCGATGGGAAGGGGCAGGACTTTTCTCCGCTGAAGGCTGCAGTGGCGAGGCATGCGCGCAGCGCAGTGCTGATCGGCCGCGACGGGCCGTTGATCGAGAAGGCAATCATCGGCGCCGGGGTGGCGATCGAAAACGCATCCGACATGGGTGATGCCGTGCGGCGGGCCCGGCGCCGGGCGCAGCCGGGCGATGCCGTGCTGCTGTCGCCGGCCTGCGCCAGCTTCGACATGTTCCGCAATTACGAGCATCGGGCGCAGGTATTCGCCGCCGCAGTGCGCGCACAGGAGAGCGAAGCGTGAGCCGCGCCTACGCCGCGCCGGCGCAGCACGCACCCGCCGAACTCGACGCCTTCCTGCTGTGGCCGGCGGTTGGCCTGCTGCTGCTGGGACTGGTGATGGTGTATTCGTCCTCGATCGCGATGGCCGAGGGCAGCCGCTTCACCGGCAACCAGTCGGCCTATTTCCTGTTTCGCCACGCGGTGTTTCTCTGCGTCGGACTGGTCGCCGGCATCATGGCCTTCCAGATCCCGTTGCGCCTGTGGCAGCAGGCGGCACCCTGGCTGTTCCTGAGCGGAGTCGTGCTGCTGCTGCTGGTGCTGATTCCCCATGTCGGCCGCTCTGTCAACGGTGCCCAGCGCTGGATCGGCCTCGGCCCGATCAACCTGCAGCCATCCGAGCTGATGAAGCTCTTCGTCGTGCTCTACGCCGCCGACTACACGACGCGCAAGCTCGACGACATGGGCAGTTTCCTGCGCGGCTTCGGGCCGATGGCGCTGGTCATGGTGCTGGTCGGATTCCTGCTGTTGAAGGAGCCGGATTTCGGCGCACTGGTGGTGATTCTCTGCATCGCCACCGGCATCCTGTTTCTCGGCGGCATCAATGCACGGGTGTTCGGCGTGCTGGTGGTGGTGCTGGCGGTCAGCTTCGTCATCATGATCTGGGTCTCGCCCTATCGGCGCGAGCGCATCTTCGGTTTCATGGACCCGTGGCAGGACGCCTACGGCAAGGGCTACCAGCTCTCGCACGCCCTGATCGCCTTCGGTCGTGGCGAGTGGCTCGGCGTCGGGCTCGGTGCCAGCGTCGAGAAGCTGTTCTATCTGCCCGAGGCGCACACCGACTTTCTGCTGGCGGTGATCGCCGAGGAACTCGGCTTCGTCGGTGTCTGCGTCGTGGTCGGGCTGTTCGCCCTGCTGGTGCAGCGCTCCTTCGCCATCGGCCGCCAGGCGCTGGTGCTCGGTCGCGTGCATTCCGGCCTGGTCGCACAGGGCATCGGCATCTGGCTCGGCGTGCAGGGCTTCATCAACATGGGCGTGAACATGGGCCTGTTGCCGACCAAGGGCCTGACCCTGCCGCTGATGAGCTTCGGCGGCTCGGGCATCGTCGCCAACTGCCTTGCGCTTGGAATACTCCTTCGTGTCGACTGGGAAAATAGGCAATTGATGAGAGGCCAGCAGGTATGAGCAAGACGCTCATGGTCATGGCCGGCGGCACGGGCGGGCACATCATGCCGGGCCTCGCCGTGGCAGAACACTTGCGCGAGCAGGGCTGGAAGATCGCCTGGATGGGCAATCCGGATGGCATGGAGGCGAAGCTGACCGCCGGACGCGGCTACGAGATGGCCTGGGTGCACTTCACGGCGCTGCGCGGCAAGGGCTGGCTGCGCAAACTGCTGCTGCCTTTCAACCTGCTGCGCGGCTTCAGCCAGGCCTGGGCGCAACTCAAGCGCATCCAGCCCGACGTGGTCCTCGGCATGGGCGGCTACATCAGTTTTCCGGGCGGCATGATGGCCTCGTTGCAGGGCATTCCGCTGGTGCTGCACGAGCAGAACTCGGTGGCCGGCCTCGCCAATCGGGTGCTGGCAGGAGTTGCCGACCGCATTCTCAGCGGCTTTCCCGACGTGCTGAAGAAGGGTGCGAGTATGGGTGAGTGGGTCGGCAATCCGGTGCGTCCGGAAATCGCCGTATTGCCAGCGCCGACTTTCCGCTATGCGCAGCACGGTGGTCCGCTGCGTGTGCTGGTGGTGGGCGGCAGTCTCGGCGCGCAGGCCTTGAACGAAGTCCTGCCGAAGGCGCTGGCCCTGATTCCCGAAGAGCGGCGACCGGCGGTGCTGCACCAGGCGGGCGAGAAACATCTGCCGATGCTGAAAAGCCTCTACCTCTCGGCGGGTGTTCAGGCCGACTGCGTGGCCTTCATCAATGACATGGCCCGCGCTTACGACTGGGCCGATCTGGTGATCTGCCGCGCCGGCGCACTGACCGTGGCGGAACTGGCGGCGGCCGGTGTCGCCAGCCTGCTGGTGCCTTTTCCGCACGCGGTGGATGACCACCAGACCTCGAATGCGCGCTTTCTCAGCACGGCCGGCGCGGCGATCCTGCTGCCGCAGGATGAGCTGACACCGACGCGACTGGCCGAGATCGCGAATCTGCCGCGGAGCCAACTCGCCCAAATGGCCGAAAAGGCCCGTGAGCTGGCGCGGCCCGAGGCCACGGCGGCCGTGGCTCAGGCCTGCGCGGAATTGGCCAAATGAAAGGCACGCCATGAAACATAAAGTCAAACGCATTCACTTCGTCGGCATCGGCGGCTCGGGCATGTCGGGCATCGCCGAGGTACTGGCGAATCAGGGCTTCGAGGTCAGCGGCTCCGATCTCGGCGAGAGTGCGACGACGCGGCGCCTGGCTGCGCTGGGCATCCGCATTGCGATCGGCCACAGCGCGCAGAACGCCGCGACGGCCGATGCGGTCGTGGTGTCCACCGCGGTGCGCGAAGACAACCCGGAAGTGCAGATGGCGCGCGAGCGCCGCGTGCCGGTGGTGCCGCGGGCGCAGATGCTGGCGGAGTTGATGCGCATCAAGCAGGGCATCGCGATCGCGGGCACCCATGGCAAGACGACGACCACCAGCCTGGTCGCCAGCCTGCTGGCCGAGGGCGGCCTCGATCCGACCTTCGTCATCGGCGGCCGGTTGAATTCCGCGGGGGCCAACGCCAAGCTGGGCAGCGGCGAATTCCTGGTGGCCGAGGCCGACGAGTCGGATGCCTCCTTCCTGTATCTGTCGCCCGTGGTTTCGGTGGTCACCAACATCGACGCCGATCACATGGAAACCTACGGTCATGATTTCGGCCGGCTCAAGCAGGCCTTCGTCGATTTTCTGCATCGCCTGCCCTTCTATGGCGTCGCCGTGGTCTGCGGCGACGACCCGAACGTGCGCGAAATCATCCCCCGCGTGGCGAAGCAGATCGTCACCTACGGTATCGACAGCGAGGCCAATTTCCGTGCCGAAGATGTGGTGGCCGATGGCGGCACGATGCGCTTCACCTGTGTGCGCACCAATGGCGGCGTCAGCCGTTTGCCCATCGTGCTAAATCTGCCGGGGCGGCACAATGTGCTCAACGCGCTGGCCGCCATTGCGGTGGCGACAGAAGTCGGCGTTGGCGACACGGCGATCATCAGGGCCTTGGCCGAGTTTCGGGGGGTCGGCCGGCGCTTCCAGCGTTACGGCGAGCTTGCCTGTCCCGCCGGCGGCAGCTTCACATTGGTCGACGACTATGGCCATCATCCGGTGGAAATGGCGGCGACGCTGGCCGCGGCGCGCGGCGCATTCCCCGGCCGCCGGCTGTTGTTGGCATTCCAGCCGCATCGCTACACGCGCACGCGGGATTGTTTCGAGGACTTCGTCAAAGTGCTGTCGGGAGTCGATGCGCTGGTGCTCGGCGAAGTGTATGCCGCCGGCGAGGCGCCGATCATCGCCGCCGACGCCCGCGCGCTGGTGCGTGCGCTACGTGTGGCCGGCAAGGTGGAGCCGATCTTCGTCGAAGACATCGCGGCCATGCCGGCTGCGATTCTCTCCGTGGTGCGCGACGGCGACGTGGTGATCACCATGGGCGCCGGTTCCATCGGCGGCGTGCCGGGGCGATTGAGCGGGGCAGCTGCATGACCGAATCCGTCCGGGGCAAGCTGCGCGAATTCGAGCCGATGGCCAGCCATGTTTCATGGCGTGCCGGCGGGCCGGTGGCGCGCGCTTTCTTCCCGGCCGACCTGGCCGATCTCGCTGCCTTCCTGCATCTGATGCGCCACGACGAGCCCGTGCTGATGGTGGGCCTCGGCAGCAATCTGCTGGTGCGCGACGGCGGCTTCGACGGCACGGCGATCTTTACCCATGGCGTGCTCGATGTCCTGCGCCGGGAAGCGGACGGCAGTTTCTACGCCGAGGCCGGCGTCGCTTCGCCGAAGCTGGCCCGCTTTGCCGGCCGGCAGGGCTGCGCCGAAGCCGAGTTCCTCGCCGGCATTCCAGGCACGGTGGGCGGCGCGCTGGCGATGAATGCCGGCTGCCACGGCGGCGAGACCTGGCGCTATGTGGAACGGGTGCTGATGCTGAATCGCGATGGCGAACAGATCATTCGCCGCCCGGAAGATTTCGCCATTGGCTACCGCCATGTCGGCCTCAAGAGCGCCACCGATGAAGTGTTCGCTGCCGCCTGGTTTCGTTTTCCGGCGGGCGACGCCGAGGTCGCCGCGGCGC
>JBAZOF010000142.1:0-7331 GCA_041648855.1 Sulfuritalea sp.
CAGTAACTCTTGAATTCCTTCCACGCGACCGAGACCATTTCATCGGATATGCCAACTTTCTCGATGTAGGTATACACGGGGTCATCTGCAGGAATGGGCTTTTCGTTGCTCAACTTGCAGGCTTCCAGAAACTTGGCGAGGGTGGTCTCTGGTTTTTTACTCTTCGAGATAACAGGAGACGAGCGAGCTTGCTCGCGTGCGTTGACGGTTGTTGACGGTTCACTGACGGTTTGGGTCGCATGGGTGCTACCCGTCTCTGTAGCTAAATGCGACCCGTCCGCCGCATCCATGCGGCCCGTCGCATCCGTGCTACCCGTCGCATGGGCGCTACCCGTACCCGTCGCATCCGTGCTACCCGTAGGGGTAGCATCCATGCGGCCCGTAAGCATGTCGAGATTGATCAGATATTGCCGGGTTGATCCCGGTGGACCACCGGTCTCGTTTCCGGTGACCGACACATATCCGGTTTCGATGAGGCGATGAACTACCCGCTGTGCCTGCGACCTCGAAAGCCGGGTTTTCTTGCTGATGGATGCGATCGATGGCCAGCAGCGCCCGTCATCGTCGGACCAGTCGGCAAAAGCAAGCAGGGCAATGAGTTCGGTGCCGCCGCCTGGAAAGCCATCCCAGACGAGCGAAATGTTTTTTATGGACATGGTCATCCACCAGCTTTAACGCGAATGGGCAGGTATCGCAGCTTCAGTGTCCTCGGCTTCCGTACTGACTGCGCAGGTCGGTCGGCTTCCACCCATGTCGCGTGATAGATCAGCCGCGCAAGTGGAGAGAGGGACGCAACCTGCTCGCCGGGGAAGAGGTCGTCGGGTTTGATGGTCCTGATCCGCGCCATGATCAACCTCTCGCCCTGGCTTGATTGCCCGAGCATCTGGCTTCATGGCCGCGTATCGTCCGGTTCCACGACAAGCAGCAGACACAGACGGCGCCAGGGCGGCAAGTGCAAAAATGCCGAGCAATGATCGATGGTGCGCGCTTGACGCCGCTGCCTGCGATGACGGAGAATCTGTGTGCTGATGTTTTTGCTTTGCCACCTTCGCCCACCTGCACGTGGGCGTTGGTGTTTCTGGGGTAGCTCATTGCGCCGCCGATTCAAGAGCAGGCTTGGTCTGCTGCGTCAGGCGCTCGAATGAATCATCTGGCCAGAACAGCGTTCGGTTCGGAAGCTTGGTCGGCACCAGTCCGAAATAGCTGCCGCGCCGGCAGAGCGCAATTCGAAGGGTGTTTGGTTGCAGGCCAAGGCGGGCTGCAAGTTGCTCGGTGGTCATCGTCGGCTACTCCTGTGCAAGGTGTAGCCGTAACCATATTCATGGATATTCCCGGTTGGAATCGGCAAACCAGACGGGGTTCGCAGAATTAAACCGGAGAATCTAAACCTTGGGCTTGCTGCGCCTCCGAATGCCAGTCATTTTCCCGGCCAAACCCTCAGCAAGCACGTTCACTTCCGACGCCGGCGCCCCGGGGTTCTCGTCGGCAATCAACCTCCTCAGTGTCTCAACTAGAGAAAGCGGCCGCGGCTTTAAGTCAAATACCCCGATGAACTTGCGAGGTCCGTCAAGCTCTGGGGCAGGTTGTGCGCCCCTGCCTCGTTTAGGCGGCGGCGTTGTGTCGGCCCCTCTGAATCGGACGGCGAGGTCGCCAAGGTCGTACGGGAGATTTCCTCCCGTGTCCTCGAGCAACTCATCCAACTCGTGCCTGCGCTTGAGGACGAGCATCGCCGCGCGGTAATGCTCGTCAGTTAGCTTGGCGCGTAGATCCGCCAGCGCCTTTTCGACCTCGGCCCGGTCGGATTCCTTGAACCGCACCATACCGTGCTGGCTTGCCATTGCCTTCATCCCGCCCCGATCAGGCTGCCATCCGCGTTTTCCATCCACCCTTGGCTTCTTCCGCGATGATCTGCTCGTGATCCTGCGAGTCCATATCGTTGATTCGCTGAATTGTCGAACGAATGGGGGCATTGCCCTTGTCGTGCTCAACGTAGATCAGGCGCAACAAGCGGTCTGCTGTTTTCGGGAGACGCCCCTTCTTTTCCCATAGGGCCACGGCCTGGTCGGTCACGCCCAGCAATTCCCCGAGGCCTCGCTGAGAGAGTCCCATTTCCTTGCGCAGAAAGCGAACTTCTGCCCCCGTCAGGTGCGGCTTGTTGGCCATGGCCTGCGCCAAGGCGCGATGCAATCCGTCCACGTCATGGATGGACACACCTTCCCCGTACTTGGTTTTCCTGATGGTGAATCCGTTGGCCAGCCAGACATTCGTCAAGCCGCTTTCCGTGTAGTGATACCCGTTTTTCATTTCCCGAACTCCTAGGTCATTCCATGACCGTCACAACCACGGCGAGATCGCCGTCCTCTTGCTTCTCGATGGCCACAGCCACCCGAACCAGATCGCCTGCGTACTGGTGCTCAAGCGTTGCCTTCCAGTCGCCGTGGATGGTCTGGTGCGCAGCCTCGTAGATTCGTCCCTTGAGCAGGCATTCCATGACTTGGCGCTGGTTAATACGGCGCTGCTTCATCCGCTGCCGCGCATGCCCAGTCAGAACGACACGGTGACTATCCTTGGCAATCGTGCGCAGCCTTTTCAGAAACCCTGCATCAGTGAGCCGCATCGGTTGGACTGTTCCCATACCTATACAGTGTATGGGTTACGGGCGGAATGTCAATCCGGGGAATGGCCATCATCTCACCATTAGATTTGAGAAATTCGCTTACATAGCGGTTACATGGCGCGGAAAAAGGAAAGGCCCCGGAGGTCGTTAAACCTGCGGGGCCTTGGTATTACTGGTGGGTTGTGAGTGGCTCGAACACTCGACCTACGGATTAAGAGTCCGCTGCTCTACCAACTGAGCTAACAACCCAGATTTTCAATTATATATTACGGTGGTGGGTCGGGCGAGATTCGAACTCGCGACCAACGGATTAAAAGTCCGCTGCTCTACCGACTGAGCTACCGACCCAGCCTAGAAGGGCGCGAATCGTACAGACCTTCCTCGGACCTGTCAAACCTGCATGGAAATACGGACAACTCTCCGGCTTCGACGGCGAATTCACCAAAAAAAACGCAACCCGGTTTGGGTTGCGCTTAATCCACACCAAAGGAGGAGAGGGTGGAGGAGACACGGGTCAAACACGAACTGACTTGATTTGCTTGTTGCGTCAGTCGGCGTTCAGTTGGAAAAATTCTTTCATATTCCCTGCTGCATTGCAAGGTTTTTTTGTGCGTTGCGCAATCTACGGCTCAGAGACAGCACCCCATCCCACCAAGTCGTTTGATTACATTGATTATTAATAGATTAATTCCTGACTTCAGGTCAGCAAGTTTGTTTATGCGCTTGACGGCCATTGGTCCCCAAGCCGAAACCGGGGGGATTTGGTGCGATGCCATATCCGGATTTGAGCGCCACGGCTAGAATGTTCGCCATCGATTCAAGGAGTGAACGGCATGGAATGCACGGTACGCTGGCACGAGGGAATGAGTTTTGTTGCCGAGACTGGCAGCGGACACTTGGTATGCATGGACGGCGCGCCCGATGCGGGTGGACGCAACCTCGCGCCACGGCCGATGGAACTTTTGCTGGCCGGTACCGGGGGCTGCACCGCTTTCGATATCGTCCTGATCCTGAAGCGCGGCCACCATGAGGTCAGCGGATGCGAAGTAAAGCTTCAGGCCGAGCGCGCGGAGACGGACCCCAAGGTATTCACAAGGATCAACATGCACTTTGTGGTGACCGGGAAGAACCTGAAGCCCGAGATAGTCGAGCGCGCGGTAAAACTGTCCGCGGAGAAATACTGCTCTGCGTCGATCATGCTGGGCAAGACCGCAGCGATCGACCACACGTTCGAGGTGGTCGAGGATTTTCAGGCAACGTAAGACAGTTTCGTCATCACCTTCGATGAAAGCTTCATTGCGAACTTGACCGGCGCCGGCAGTTCCCGTGCGCCGTAATGATTCGCCGTTTCGGCGTGCCGAACCTCGTCGACTTTCATCTGTTCGAGAACTTCCCATGACTTGCGATCCTGCGCCGGCAGGATGGCTTTGTGACCCTCGAGATGGCCTTCCACCTGACGCTCGGTTTCAGCCAGGAAACCCAGGCTCCAGGCGTCGCCGAATTTTCCGGCGACCACTCCGATGGCCAGAGACCCGGCATACCACAGCGGATTGAACACGCTCTTGCGGCCGCCTAGCTCCGCGATGCGCCGCTCAGTCCAATTGAGATGTTCGGTTTCTTCCCACGCCGCCTGTTCCAGTTCGCGCTTGACCGCAGGGTCGCGCGAACTCAGCGCCTGGCCTTGATACAAAGCCTGGGCGCAGATCTCCCCGCAATGATTGACGCGCATCAGCGCCGCGACATGACGCTTCTCGTCCTCGCTCATCTCGGCCTCGGGCAGATCTTCGCCGGGCATCGGGCGACGGGTCGGCGCGGAGGCGAAGACGGCGCGCAGCGCCTTGTCTAATTCCGGGATAAGAGTGTCGAACAATTGGAACCTCCTGAAATCCGTCAATTCGCGTCTGGATGCTTGCCGAGTCGCAGGGCATTGCGTCCTTCATCGCCTGTCTTGATGCCCCGCCCTCTCGGACAGAACAGGTCGCGACTCAGTGCCGCATGGTGAGGATTGAGTTGCTTGTTCTCGATCGGCCGCCACTCGTTTCGAGCAGCGCGGGATTTCGACCAGGTACCGTCGCTGCGCCCGGTGGCGTAGTGCTTCCAGCTGCGCTCCGCGCAATTGATGCCCTCGAAGCTGATGTTGGTGGCGCCGCCGGAAGTCTTCACCGCAAGTACATAGCGCACAACCCCGTCCGGGCCGACAGAAAGCGTGCTGGCGTCGATGAGGTATTTGTTGGTGGCCACCTCACCGACGTAAACCTCGCGAAGATCTTCCGGCTTCGGGAAGGACGGCGGTTCAACGTCCTGCTGCTCCTGCCAGGGCGCCGCTTCCTCGAAGCCCTCGTTGTATCGCGGGGTCCCATCGCCAAAACGCTTGACCTGCGCGGCCGCATTCGCCGCTATGGCAACCATCAGGAAAACCGGCCAAACCTTCATGTCGCATTGTCCTCCGTACCGGTTTCCCAGCGCGGCACCCGCTCGTCGGGGTGCACGAACAGCAGGCGTGCCAACTCGAGCAAGGCAGCCTCATACACGCCGCGCTTGAATTCGATCACGCTGCCCAGCGGCACCCAGTAGTTGTTCCAACGCCAGGCATCGAATTCCGGATGTTCGCTGGCGCGCAGGCAGACGTCGCTGTCGCGGCCGACCAGTCGCAGCAGAAACCAGATCTGTTTCTGCCCCTTGTAGGTGCTGCGCCATTCGCGGCGAATCCACTGCTTCGGCACTTCATAGCGCAACCAGTCGCGCGTGCGGCCAATGATCCGCACGTGCTCGGGCTTGAGGCCGGTTTCCTCTTCCAGCTCGCGCAGCATCGCCTGCTCGGGCGTTTCGCCCTTCTTGATGCCCCCTTGCGGGAACTGCCAGGAATGTTCGCGGATTCGCTTGCCCCAAAAGACCTCGTTTCGACCGTTGACCAGAACGATGCCGACGTTCGGGCGAAAGCCTTCACGATCGAGCATGATGCATATTCCAATGATTGATTGGGGACCATTCTTTCACAATCGCGGGCCGCTGGAAAGCCGCATCTGCCGCCTCTGCAAATTGGCGGCCGCAGGTAAAATGCGCACTTTCCGCTTTCCAGCCTACCGCCATGCGTGCCAGCCAGTTCTTCATCGCCACCCTCAAGGAAGCTCCCTCAGACGCCGAAATCGTCAGCCACAAGCTGATGATGCGCGCCGGGCTGATCCGTCGCCTCGCCGGCGGCATCTACACGTGGATGCCGATGGGCCTGCGCGTCCTGCGCAAGGTCGAGAACATCGTGCGCGAGGAAATGAACCGCGCCGGCGCCATTGAACTGCTCATGCCGGCGGTGCAACCTTTTGAATTGTGGGAAGAATCAGGACGCGGCCCGAAGTACGGCCCGGAGTTGCTGCGCTTCAAGGACCGCCACCAGCGCGACTTCGTGATCGGCCCGACGCACGAAGAGGTCATCACCGATGTGGTGCGCCGCGACGTCAGGAGCTATCGCCAACTGCCGCGCCACTTCTACCAGATCCAGACCAAATTCCGCGACGAGATCCGGCCGCGCTTCGGCGTCATGCGCGGGCGCGAGTTTCTGATGAAGGACGGTTATTCCTTCCACACCTCGTATGCCGACCTGGAACGCGAATACCGCAACATGTACGACACCTACAGCCGCATCTTCACCCGCCTCGGCCTGCAATTCCGCGCCGTGGCCGCGGATACCGGCGCCATCGGCGGCACCGGTTCGCACGAGTTCCATGTGCTGGCGGACTCGGGCGAAGACGCGATCGCCTTCTGCCCGGCATCGGACTATGCGGCCAACGTGGAACTGGCGGAAGCCCTTGCTCCCCTGAAATTCGGCGCTGGCGATACGGCGAAAAGCGCGGCGACCATGGAAAAGAAGGCCACCCCGAACAAGACCAAATGCGAGGACGTCGCGGCCTTCCTCGGCCTGCCGCTGACGCAGACCGTCAAGGCCATCGCCGTGATGGCGGAAAAGGAAGGCGGCACCGAGTTTGTCCTGCTGTTGCTGCGCGGCGATCACGACCTGAACGAAATCAAGGCGCAGAAGGTAGTCGGCGAATTCCGTTTCGCCCGCGACGACGAAATCGTCGATGCGCTCGGCTGCAAGGCCGGCTATATCGGCGCAGTAGGATTTTCGGGAAGAGTCGTCGCCGACCGCAGCGTCGCAGTGATGAGCGACTGTGTGTGCGGTGCCAACGAAGAGGGTTACCACCTCACCGGCGTCAATTTCGGCCGCGACCTGCCGCAACCCGCAACCGTTGCCGACATCCGTAACGTCGTCGAAGGCGATCCGTCGCCCGACGGCAAAGGCCCGCTCGAACTGTGCCGCGGCATCGAAGTCGGCCACATTTTCCAACTGCGCACTAAGTATGCAGAAGCGCTGAAATGCACCTTCCTCGACGAGCAGGGCAAGGACCAGGTCATGGAAATGGGCTGCTACGGCATCGGCGTTTCCCGCATCGTCGGCGCCGCCATCGAACAGGGCCACGACGAGCGCGGCATCATCTTCCCCGACACCATTGCACCCTTCGCCGTCGCCGTGGTGCCGATGAATTATGCCAAGTCGGAAGCCGTGCGCACGGCCGCCGCCGCACTCCACGCCGAACTGCTCGCTGCCGGCATCGACGCGATTCTGGACGACCGCGACGAACGCCCCGGCTCGATGTTCGCCGACTGGGAGTTGATCGGCATACCGCATCGCGTGGTGGTCGGCGAGCGCGGCCTCAAG
>JBAZOF010000143.1:0-7303 GCA_041648855.1 Sulfuritalea sp.
GATTCGCAACGTCATGTCGGATCTGGAAGAAATGGGCTTCATCGCCAGCCCCCATACCTCGGCCGGACGCGTGCCGACGCCCTTGGGCTACCGGCTGTTCGTCGACTCCCTGCTGACCGTGAAACCCCTGCAGGGCAGCGAACTGTCCGAAATTCAGGATGCCATCCAGCCCGATCAGCCGCAACTGGTGATCAGCCATGCCTCGCAACTGCTGTCGCAACTGACTGCCTTCGCCGGCGTGGTGGTGGCGCCGCGCCGCCAGCAGCCGCGCATCCGCCAGATAGAGTTCCTCAGCCTGTCGGACAAGCGGGTCCTGCTGATCATCGTCACTGCCGACGGCGACGTGCAGAACCGTATCCTGTTCACCCAGCGCAACTACAGCCCATCCGAGCTGATCGAAGCGGCCAACTACCTGAACCAGAACTGCCTCGGCCTCGATTTCGACCAGGTGCGCGCGCGCGTGGTGGAAGAGCTGCGCCAACTGCGCGCCGACATGTCGCAACTGATGACCGCCGCACTGGACGCCAGCAACCAGGCCATTGCCGACACCTCGACGCAATACGTCATCAGCGGCGAGAAGAACCTGCTCGGCGTCGAGGATCTCTCGTCCAACATGACGCGCCTGCGCCGCCTGTTCGATCTGTTCGAACAGCGCACCGGACTCGCCCAGTTGCTGGAGCTATCCAGCCGCGCCGAAGGCGTGCAGGTGTTCATCGGTGGCGAATCCGGCATCGCGCCGCTGGACGAATGCAGCGTGGTCGCCGCACCCTACGAAGTCGACGGCCAGATCGTCGGCACCATCGGCGTCATCGGCCCGACGCGCATGGCCTACGAACGCGTGATTCCCATCGTGGACATCACCGCCAAACTGCTTTCGTCCGCCCTCTCGACACCCTGATGCCCCGCTACGCTCCAGAACCCGCGCCACAGCACGGCGCGCCGCGCCGCACCGCCGTCCTGCTGGTAAACCTCGGCACTCCGGAGGCGCCGACGGCGGCGGCACTGCGCCCCTATCTCAAGCAGTTTCTCTGGGATCCGCGCGTCGTTGAAATCCCGCGCCCGGTCTGGTGGCTGATCCTCAACGGCATCATCCTCAACCTGCGGCCGGCCAAGTCGGCGGCCAAGTACGCCAAAATCTGGATGCTGGACGGTTCGCCGCTGAAGGTCCATACCGAGCGTCAGGCCAAGCTGCTCAAGGGATGGATGGGGGAAGCCGGCAGTCCGGACGTCACGGTGGCCTCGGCCATGCGCTACGGCCAGCCTTCTATCGGCGGTGTCCTCGACCAGTTCAAGCACGATGGCGTCGAGCGCGTGCTGGTCGTACCGCTCTACCCGCAATACGCGGCCAGCTCCACCGCCAGCGTGATGGACGACGTCGCCGACTGGATCAAGCGCAGCCGTAACCCGCATGAATTCCGCTTCATCAAGCACTTCCATGACCACCCCGGTTACATCGCTGCCCTTGCCGCCAGCGTCCGGGCACACTGGCAGATCAACGGCAGACCCGACCGGCTGGTAATGAGTTTTCACGGACTGCCGCGCCGCTCGCTCGATCTGGGCGATCCCTATTATTGCGAGTGCCAGAAGACCGGACGCCTGCTGGCCGAGGCCCTGGAACTCGACCAGGACCACTACCTGATCACCTTCCAGTCGCGCTTCGGCAAGGCCGAGTGGCTGCAGCCCTACACCCAGCCGACGCTGGAGAAACTTGGCCGGGAAGGCGTGGCGCGGGTCGATGTCATCTGCCCGGGTTTCGTTGCCGATTGCCTGGAAACACTGGAAGAAATCGCGATGGAATGCAAGGACGCGTTCCTGGCTTCGGGCGGCTCGGAGTTTCACTACATCCCCTGCGTGAACGAAAGGCCCGACTGGATCGCCGCGCTGCGCGATCTGGTCTCGACTCACCTTGCCGGCTGGCCGGTCTCCGCGCAAACGGATGCAGCGGCCGCCGCGCGAGCCAGGGCATTGGGCGCAAAGGCCTGAGCCGGCCCAAGGCGAACTGCAGAAAAAGGCCGCCCGGCCGCCCGGCCGCCCGGCCGCCCGGCCGCCCGGCCGCCCGGCGTTTTCCGGTAAACCCGGCCCGGGATTGCGATAGATCAAACCCGGACGCTTGAGGCTCCACGCGATGACGAGTATGGAGTATCGTCGCATCCAAACCTCCTACCAGCAACTCGGGCCATGAATAGCAATTCTTTGGACGCGAATTCGCCATCCGCCGTCCTTCGCGGCGCGGTGCTTGCCGCGTTGGCTTGGACGGTGGTAATGGCGGGGTTGCTGATATGGTATATGGCAGGCAGCGACCAGCAGACTCTCGCCATCGCACACCGCGAAGCGGCCGCTTATATCGCCAAGGACAATGCCTTGCGCGCCTGGGTCACGTCCCATGGCGGCGTCTATGTCCCGCCGACCGAGAGAACGCCGCCGAATCCGTACCTGGACGGAGTACCGGATCGCGACGTGGAGACGCCATCCGGCAAGAAGCTGACCCTGATGAATTCGGCCTATGTGCTGCGCCAACTCCACGCCCATTTCGCCGGGCCATTCGGCGAGAAAGGGCGCCTCACGAGCCTGCGACCACTCAATCCCATCAACGCCCCGGACGCATGGGAGCGCTCCGCACTATTGCGCTTCGAGGAAGGGGCACGCGAGGTGTCGGCGGTCAGCGATCTCGGCGGAGTACCGCATTTGCGCGTGATGCAGCCCTTGTTCGTCGAGCAAAGTTGCCTCAAATGCCACGGCGGCCAGGACTACAAGGTCGGCGACGTGCGCGGCGGAATCACCGTATCGCTGTCCCTCGAGCCGTTCTACGCGGCCTCCGGCCGGACGCAGCGCAATCTCATGACCGGTTATGGTGCCGGATGGCTGATCGGCCTGATCGGCATCGGTTTTGTGGCACGACAAAACCGGAGGCGCGAGATAGAACGCAAGGTGGCGGAGGACATCCTGCGGGACAGCGAATCGAGCCTGGCTGAAGCCCAGCGAATTGCCCATGTGGGCAACTGGGAACTCGATCTAGCCAGTAACGGGCTGACTTGGTCGGCCGAAATCTTTCGCATATTCGAAATCGATCCGCAGCAATTTGGCGCTTCCTACGAAGCCTTTCTCGCGGCAATCCATCCTGATGATCGGGCGATGGTCAATCAGGCCTACACCGACTCGGTGGCAAACCGCACGCCCTACGATATCGTGCATCGGCTCCTGATGAAGGATGGCCGGATCAAGTACGTCAATGAAAGATGTGAAACCTACTACGGGCCTGACGGCAAGGCGTTACGCTCACTGGGTACCGTGCATGACATTACGGAGCGCCAGCGCAACGAGGAAAAGGTTCGAGCGCTGAATCAGGAGCTCGAAGAGCGCGTCACGAAACGGACCGCCGAACTCGAAAATGCCAACAAGGAGCTCGAGGCGTTTGCCTTTTCCGTTTCCCACGATCTGCGAGCGCCCTTGCGCGCCATCGACGGCTTCTCGCAGATACTCGTCGAGGATTACGAGCGCGAACTGGATCCCGAAGCTCGTCGACTGCTCGGCGTAGTGCGGCAGAACACCACCCGCATGACGAAACTGATCGACGACATACTGAGTTTCTCGCGGGCGAGCCGCCGCGACATGGAAAAAACGGAGATCGACATCGGGGCATTGGCGCTGTCGGTATTCGAGGAACTCCGCGCTGCCGCGCCCGGACGCACTCTGCGACTCGAGCTCGGCGATCTGACACCGGCGCGCGGTGATCAAGCGATGATGCGTCAGATATTCACGAACCTGATCTCGAATGCGATCAAATTCACCGGGCCGAGAGCGGAGGCTTTGATCGAGGTCGGCGGCGTTGTCGGCGCCGACGAAAACGAATACTACATCCGTGACAACGGCGTCGGTTTCGACATGCAATACGTGGGCAAGCTGTTCGGCGTCTTCCAGCGCCTGCACACGGCCGAAGAGTTCGAGGGAACCGGCATCGGTCTGGCGATCGTCAAACGCATCGTCACCCGCCACGGCGGCCGGATATGGGCGGAAAGCAAGCTCGGCGAAGGCACCACGATTCATTTCACACTGCCGCGCGCGGATCGCGCGAACGGATGATCGCGGCAGAAGGCAGACCAGCGATGTTCAGCGACGACACAATGCGTTTCTCGAATTCGGCGACACCTTCCGCGTCATTCGTCAGGTGGATGGTGGCGAGCGTGGTGCTGATCAACCTGTTCGTCTTCGGCTTCGTGACCTTCCTTCTTTATCAAAACTACCAGGAGTCGGAGCAGAGCGCCGAGCTTACGGCACAGAATCTGTCCCGGTTGCTGGCGCAGGACATCGCCGGGGACATGGACAAGATCGATCTGACGCTGCTGTCTGCAGCCGACGAAGTGCAACGCCAGCTCGCTGCCGGCGGCATCGACAGCCAGGCGCTGAATGCGTTTCTGGAGCAGCACCAGGAGCGCTTGCCCGCAATCTTCAGTCTGCGCACGACCGATGCCCACGGCACCGTCTCGCATGGGCCCGGTGTCGATCCGACCGCCCGGCAGAACAATGCGGATCGTGAATACTTCGTCCGCCAGCGCGATGATCCCGGGGCCGGGCTGGTCATTGTCAGGCCCGTGTTTACACGACTCGACAAGAGATGGGCCGTTCCCGTCTCACGCCCGATTCGTCTGCCGGACGGCTCGTTCGGCGGGGTCGTCTACGCGAATATTTCACTGGATCATGTCGCGAACACACTTGCCGCCGTCGACGTTGGCCAGCATGGGTCCGTATCCCTGCGCGATGCGGAACAGAGAGTCTTTGCCGTCTATCCGATACCTGCGGACATAGACAAAGTCATCGGCAAGGAACTTGCTGTCCCCGAATTGCAGGAAATGATCCGGACGGGTCGCAGCGCGGGAACCTACGTCACCGCTCGCACCGTTGACGGCGTCGAACGAAAATTCGCCGCGAGCAGGGTTCCTGGTCATCCCCTCTACGTCATCGTTGGCAGGGCCACCGACGAATACATGGCCCGGTGGCGGGATCAGGCCCTCAAGACCTCGCTTCTGGCGATGCTGTTCTGCCTGACCACCCTGGTGTCGTCGTGGCTGGTTTACCGTGGATGGCGGCGTCAGGTGGTCGCAACGATGGAATTGGCACGCGAGGAGGAAAAATTCCACACCGTGGCGGACTACACCTACGACTGGGAATACTGGGAGGGGCCGGCGCAGGAGATACTCTTCATGTCGCCATCGTGCGAGCGGGTCACGGGATATTCCCCGTCCGAGTTCCTCGCCCAGCCGGATCTGCTCCACCGCATCATCCATCCCGACGACCGGCATCTGATCGCAGCCCACCGGCACGATGTCGAACACGAAGATGAAGCGGCACTGGATTTTCGCATCGTGCGGCGGGATGGCGAGATTCGCTGGATTGCCCACGGTTGCCGCGCCGTGTTTGGTCATGACGGCAAGTTCATGGGGCGCCGGGTCAATAACCGCGACGTCACGGATCGCAAGCAAGTCGAGCATGAGATGCGTCTGGCCTATGCCTACAACCGCAGCCTGATCGAGGCCAGCGTCGACCCGCTGGTGACGATCGGCCCCGACGGCAAGATCACTGACGTGAATTCGGCGACGGCGGCGGTGACCGGCCGAACCAGGAATGAACTGATCGGTACCGAGTTCTCGGATTATTTCTCAGATCCAGCCCATGCCCGTGCCGGCTATCAGCAGGTATTCCGCGAGGGCAGCGTGCGCGACTACGAACTGGAGCTTCGCCACCGGGACGGGCGTTTGACTCCGGTCCGCTACAACGCCTCAATCTATCGCGACGATGCCGGAGAGATACTTGGCGTGTTCGCCGCCGCGCGGGATATTTCCGAGCAAAGACAAGCGGAGGAGGCGGTGCACCGGCTGAACGCAGAACTCGAACAGCGCGTGGTGCAACGCACTGCTCAATTGAAAGCCGCCAATGACGAACTTGAGGAGTTTTCCTATTCGATTTCCCACGATTTGCGCACACCCTTGCGCGCCATTGCCGGATTCGCTCAGATCGTCGTCGAAGAGCATTCAGCCCGCCTCGACAGCGAAGGCAGACGTCTGCTCGACGTAGTCCGTGCCAATGCGTTGCGCATGGGCCAGCTGATCGACGAATTGCTCGAGTTCCTGCAAATCGGCCGGCGTCCGATGGAATTCGGCCCGGTCGATACGGTAGAACTGGTTCGGGAGGTGTTCGCCGAGCTGCAGGCTTCGGTGCCGGGGCGCAAGTTGCAACTGGAATTGAAGAATCCTCCGGCGCTGTGGGGAGACCGGACCATGATCCGCCGTCTGCTGAGGAACCTCGTGTCGAACGCGGTCAAATTCACCCAGCCGCGGCCGCTGGCGATCATCGAAGTCGGTGGCAGCAGTGATGCGCGTGAATGCCGCTGCTACGTCAAGGACAACGGCGTCGGTTTCGACATGAAGTATGCGGACAAGTTGTTCAAGGTCTTCGAACATGCCCATCCGGCGGGGCAGTTCGAGGGCAGCGGTACCGGGCTGGCGATGGTCAAGCGCATCGTCGGCCGCCACGGCGGCCGCGTCTGGGCAGCGGGTCAGGTCGACGCCGGTTCCACGTTCCATTTCACCTTGCCGACAAGAGAGGCCACCAATGACACATAAGGACGATGCCGTGGAAATTCTGCTGGTGGAGGATACGCCGGCCGATGCGGAGCTGACCATTCGGGCCCTGAAAAAGCACAGCCTGGTCAATAGCCTGGTCTGGGTGAAGGATGGTGCCGAAGCCCTGGATTTTCTTTTCGCCACCGGAGACTATGCCGGGCGCGACTTCGGCTGCCAGCCGAAGGTCGTCCTGCTCGATCTGCGCTTGCCGCGCGTCAGCGGCATCGAGGTGCTGCGCCGGATCAAGAACGACGAGCGCACCCGCACGATTCCGGTGGTGGTGCTGACCTCTTCGAAGGAAGATATCGATGTCGAGGAGTGCTACCGGCTCGGGGTTAACAGCTACATTACCAAGCCGGTATCCTTCGACGAATTCGTCAAGGTAGTGGGCGAACTCGGTCTGTACTGGTTGCTGCTTAACAAGATTCCTCACGAGTGAAACAAAATGCCGGATGAGCTGAAGATCCTGATGCTTGAGGACGAGCCGGTCGACGCCGAGCTAGCTGCTCGGGCGCTGAGCAAAGCCGGCATGAACTTTACATCCAGACGGGTGGATACGAGGCAGGCCTTCATCGCGGCGTTGCAGG
Source organism: Sulfuritalea sp. (assembly GCA_041648855.1). Taxonomy (GTDB): domain Bacteria; phylum Pseudomonadota; class Gammaproteobacteria; order Burkholderiales; family Rhodocyclaceae; genus Sulfuritalea. The sequence continues at coordinate 7,205 of JBAZOF010000143.1, forward strand.
AATTCCGGCCCGACCTCATCCTTGCCGATTACCGGCTTCCGGCATTCGACGGACTGGCGGCGCTGGTCATAGCGGTGGAGCAGGCTCCCGACGTGCCCT
>JBAZOF010000144.1:0-7286 GCA_041648855.1 Sulfuritalea sp.
TACGGCAAGCACCACGCCAGGCCGGGGCGCAAGATGGGCCATTTCACCGTGATCGGCAGCGATGCGCAGGAAGTGCAAAAGTCGGCGCTGGCGGCACGGCGACTGATCGGCATCGGCGATGACTGAAGTTTCCCGCGCAGCGGCATTGCTGCGCGCCGGCGAACTGGTCGCCTTTCCCACCGAGACCGTCTATGGCCTCGGCGCCGATGCGAGCAATCCGCAGGCCATTGCGAAGATCTTCGCCGCCAAGGGCCGGCCCGCAGATCACCCGCTGATCGTGCATCTGCCGGATGCCTCGCAGCTCGATCGCTGGGCGATCGATATTCCTGCCGTTGCCTTTGAGCTCGCCGCGGCATTCTGGCCGGGACCCCTGACGCTGATCCTCAAGCGCCATCCCTCGGTGCTCGATGCCATCACCGGCGGCCAGGACACGGTCGGCCTGCGCGTGCCGAACCACCCGCTGGCGCTGCAATTGCTGCGCGAATTCGATGGAGGCGTGGCGGCGCCATCGGCCAATCGTTTCGGCCACGTCAGCCCGACCACCGCCGCGCATGTGCGCGAGGAACTCGGCGACGCCGTCGCGATGATTCTCGACGGCGGTCCTTGCGCGGTCGGCATCGAATCCACCATCCTCGATCTCTCCGGCGGCGAGCCGAGGATCCTGCGTCCCGGCATGCTCGATGCGGAAGCCGTCGGCGCGGTGCTGGGTCGCCCCCCGGCCTTCGGCGGCGAGCAGAACGCGCCGCGGGTTTCGGGCAGCCTCGAAGCCCACTACGCGCCAAGCACCCCGCTGCAACTGGTTGCCGCGGCCGACCTCGCGGCAACCGCAGCACAAGCGCTCGCCACCGGCCGTCGCGTCGCCGTACTGGCCCCTGAAGCACCCGTCCACGTCCATCAGAAGATGGTCTGGTCGGCGGCCAGCACAGACGCCGCACAGTTCGCCCATGAGCTGTATGCCCGGCTGCGCGAACTCGACGCGCTGGGCTGCGATCTGATCCTGGTGGCCGCGCCGCCGGCCACGGAAGCATGGCGCGCCGTGGCCGATCGCCTGCGCCGCGCCGCGGCCGGGTCGAAATAGGGGTGAAACATTCCCGTCATCAGGGCCTAAGCGTTTCCGGCAGCGACCGATAATTTTCCCGCAAGCGGATTTTCCGCGAGAAGGAGGGAACCATGGCTGCCAAGGAGCGCAACGGACGACGCCCGGGGAAGCTTGCGCAAGATTCGGAGCAGCCCGGCCGCGTCATCGGGTCCGCAGTGAATGTCGCCATCAACAGGGGTTTCGTGGTCGGGCGCGAGGTTCTCGTCGGCAGCATCCCCGGCATCGTGGTCGGCTACAACATCGCCAGTTTCGGCCGCTTCGTCGGCAGTGCCTATCCGTTGGTGGTGCGCACCGCTCTCGGCGTCACCAAGTGCGGCATGGACGAGGTGAGCCTGGCCTGAGCGGCGGCTTCCCTAGCCCGACCCCGGTTGCTATAATTCGCCCCCTCGATGGGGGTGTAGCTCAGTTGGGAGAGCGCGACGTTCGCAACGTCGAGGCCAGCGGTTCGATCCCGCTCACCTCCACCATTTTCAAAAGGCCGGACTTCGTTCCGGCCTTTTTCATGTCTGCCGGCGATGTCGCTAAGCGGCAGATCCCGGCGCCAGCGAGAGCATGTGCCCGACGCGCGGGTCGCCGCGTCCTCCGAGCACCGCTGCGTAGGCGGCCTTCACCGCGTCCGGCCCCGCGTGATGCTCGACCACCAGCCAGGGCGCTGCCGGATCGCACACCTTGCCGATGAAACCCTGCCATGCCTGAAGCAGTCGCTGGCCGAGAATGCCGGCGCCCCACTCCGCGTTGCGCTTCTTGATCTGCGCCGGCGCGAAAAAAAGTGTGGCGCGCGGGCCGGGCAGGTCTCTGGCGCCGCCCAGCTGCTCGACATGGGTGCCGCCGATCGAACTGCTGTATTTCAGATTCGCGAACCGGGTATGAATGGCTCTGCGCAGGCCCGCATTGCCGGCGAAGTCGATGTACACGCAGTCCGTTTCGGCTGCGATCTGATCCAGCTGATCGTAGGCCATAACCCGGTGATAGCAGCCGAGGCTGCGGCAGAACTCCAGGTTGGCGGCAGAGGTCAGGCCGACCACCTCGATGCCTTTCCGTTGCGCGAGCTGGAATGCCGTGCCATAGGCGGTCTTGCTCGATGCGCTGGACAGCAGCATGAGGCCTTTGCCCTTGTCGCCGGCGCCGAAAAACTCATTGTCGGCGAGAAAATCGTCGATCAGCCACGAGGTCATGAACAGCGGGCGCAGCAGCGCCTGGACGTCTTCGGTTTGTGGCGTGTAGAAGGGGTCCGTGCTGCAGCGAGCGTAGTTGTTATAGACAGGATGCAATGCGGCGCGATGTTCGGCACCGTCGAAGAATCCTGCGGGTGACAGGCGCACGGGCTGCAACACGACGCTCGATGACATCGGGTAGTAACCGTAGAATTTCTCGCCCACCGGGACCTCAGGGTGCTGCGACTCCACCACGCTGCCAAAGCCCCAGACCGGTATGCGTCCCCAGCCCGATTCCGCCGGATAGAAACCCCAGTAGTTCATGGCATCGCCAAATGCGGCGTAGGTGATGTTGTTGGCCGTCAGCGCAAACTGTTCCACGGCGAGCCGGACTTGGCCCGCGCCAAGCGGTCGGTCGGGCGTCTCGCGCAGTTCCGTCTCGCCGAGACTATCCTTGCGGACGAGGAAATCGATCGTATTCATGGCGCGCCCTCGAAGCAGTCCGGGCATAGGCCGCCCGCGGTCACGCATGGTAGCAAGCGGGCAAAGGAAAAGGGCCTGCATTTCTGCAGACCCTTTTTTGGTATTGGTGCGCCCGGAGAGATTCGAACTCCCTACCCCTTGGTTCGTAGCCAAGTACTCTATCCAGATGAGCTACGGGCGCTTGAGAGGGCGGGATTATACCCAAGAAACGGCCGAAGACAAGCTCGCATTCTCCTTGCGGCGGAAGGACAGCCTCCGCCGCGGGTCATTTCTTCTGCGCGTCACGGATTCTTTGCGCCAATTCCTTCAGCTCCTCGGCCGAGGCTTCCGCCGGTTTGTCCCTGAACAGGAGCCAGAGCAGGGCGCCGTTGATGATGATCAGGGCGACTTCGATGTAGAGGATCGGGGTCACCATTTGTCGCTGGGAGTTGTCGCCGAACACGAAATAGAAGCCCTCGAAAGTCGGCAGCGCGGCTTTGGTGATCGCCGAGAAGAACTCGAACGGCGGAAACAGCAGGACCAGAACCAGGTTGATCGCCACCAGTATCAGCACGATTCTTTGCCGGCGATTGCCTCCGGGCTGCTTCGGCGGTTCGCGCAGGGGCGGGGTGCGCAGCAGCAGCAGCGCAATACAGGCATTGACCAGCACCACGATGATCTCGAGGGTGAGAAAATCCGAGTTCAGGATGCGATTCTGATGGGCGCCGAAGGCGAAGTAGAAGCCGTCGAAGGTGGGTATGTTGCCGTGCTGCAGCGAAACGTAGTTGTAGGGCGGGAATGTCGAGAGCAGTACCAGGTTGGCGACTGCAACGATCAGTGCGATTCGTTGTGCATTGTTCATGGCGCTTTCCCTGCGGGCTCGAACGGCCCTCTCCTCCATGCTTGACGACGCGATATAGGTTAGTCGAGAACAGATGCCGGCGCAATGTCCCTGACGCGAAGGCGATCGCGTATAAACTTCAGCGTCCAATCGGAGAAGAGGTAGCGGCGTGAAGAAAACCAAGTTTCAGTGGAGGCTGACGTCGGCTGTATTGAAGCTAAGCAAAGCGGCCGGAGCTGGAATTCTCTGGACTATGCTCGGCTGCGTTTCGGCATCTTCAGCCTTCGCCCAGGACATCAGTCTGCGCCATGATCTCGACGGCAAGGCGCTGGACACCCTGGCGACGGTGGTGCTGCGCTTCAACGACGAACTCAAGGGCAAGGGCAGGGTGCTGCTGCAGGACTCCCGCGGCCTCGAAAACAAGCACGTACTGCCGAACCTCGCCCTGCTCGATCCCGATGACAGCATGGAGTTCTTCGGCACCCGGCCGCGTTTCCGCCCCTTGCACGAGGTCATGCGCGAAGCCGGGCAGAAGTTGGATGCCGGCCAGTTTTATCCCCAGGTCGCCGATGCGGTCGATGATGCCAGCGGACGCATCCAGGCGCTGCCGATGGGACTCGCGCTGCCGGTGCTGTTCGTCAATCGTGCCGCCCTGCGCAAGGCCGGGGTCGATCCCGACCAGCCGGGAAAGACCTGGTGGGAACTGCAGAAAACAGCGGGCGAGATCTATGACCACGGCGGCAAGTGCCCCCTGACCACCACGCGCTTTGCGTGGATCCACTCCGAAAATGTGTCGAGCCAGGCCGGTGAGGCCGTGGTGGCCCGGGTCGGGACTGTGGACAAGGTTTTGGCCAACTCGATGGTCAACGTCAAGCACCTGGCACTGCTCGCCAGCTGGCAAAAGAGCCGCTACTTCCATTACTCGGGACCGGGCCGCGAAGGCAACCGGCGCTTCCTCAGCGGCGAATGCGCCATGCTCACCGGCGAATCGTCGCTGTATGCCGACGCCAGGCGCTCCGGAATCGATGTCGGCGTCACTGCGCTGCCGCACTACGACGATGTGTATAGCCCCAAGCCGGCCGATGTCCTGCCCGATGGCGCCGGCTTGTGGGTGCTGGCCGGGCACAAGAAGGACGAGTACAAACTGGCGGCGCGCTTCATGGCGTTCTTGCTGCGTCCCGAGGTGCAGAAGGAATGGGTGCATGCCACGAGCTACCTGCCGATGACCCCGGGAGCATTGGTGGCGCTTCGCGGCTCCGACATTCCCCAGAATCTGCTGGACGCGGCGCAAAAGCGCCTGTCGGTTTCGCGCAAGGGCAGTACGCGGGCCAGGCATGGGCCGATCCGCGATCGTCTGCATGAATTCATCGGCGAGGAAGTCGCCTTCGTCTGGACCACGGATCGTCCCGCGAAAGAGGCGCTCGACAATGCCGTGCGCCGGGTCAATGAAGCCATAGCTCCGGTGGCGCCGCCGGCCAGGGCGCCAGCGAAGGCGGCGGGCGTTTCCCGCAAGCAATGATCTATCCGCGCATCATCGCGCATCGCTGCGGGGGAGCCCTGGCGCCGGAAAACACTTTGGCCGGCCTGCACCTCGCGGCACGCCTCGGCTGTGGCGGGGTCGAGTTCGACGTCATGCTGGCCGCCGATGGCGTGCCGGTCCTGATCCACGACGAGACGCTGGAACGCACCACCACGGGACGGGGTCGGGTGGCTGACATGAGTTCTGTGGAACTCGCCCGGCTCGATGCCGGCAGCAGGCATCATCCGGCCTTCGCCGTGGAGCCGGTGCCGACTCTTGAGGAAGCCTTGCGCCGCTGCGCCGCGCTCGGACTGTGGGCCAATGTCGAGATCAAGCCGTCGGTCGGGCAGGAGGCTGAGACAGGGCGCGCCGTGGCCCGTCTCGCAGCGGCGGCACACGGCAAGCTGCTGCTGTCGTCGTTTTCGTCGATCGCCCTGGGCGCGGCTGCCAGGGAAGCGGCCCAACTGCCACGTGCCGTGCTGGTGGAGGGGATTGCCGCGGACTGGCGCGAGCGCATCGCCGAAGTGGATGCCTGCGCACTGCATTGTGCGGCAGGCGAACTCACCGCCGCGAATCTCGACGCGGTGCGCGTCGCAGGATTTCCGCTGGCCTGTTACACGGTCAATCGCCGCGACGATGCCGAGCGCCTGTTCGCCATGGGCGTCAGCGCCGTGTTTACGGACCGGCCTGACCTTTGGGCCGAATCCGAAATGTAAATGCGGCTAACAGCTGCTTACATTTTCAGGTCAGCGTCGGTGGGCCGCCGGCGTTATTCTGCGCATGGGGTTGTCCCATTCCAAAAACGAGGAGCACCACATGAAACGCACATCCAGTCTGCTGGTCGCCGTTCTTGCCGCCTTTGCCCTGCCGGTCCTGGCGCAAACCAATACACCCAATGTCGATCAGCGCCAGGCCAACCAGCAACAGCGCATCGATCAGGGCGTGAAATCGGGCGAGCTGACCGCCCGGGAAGCGGCGCGCATGGAAAAGGACCAGCAACGGATCCAGAAGATGGAAGACAAGGCCAAGGCCGACGGCAAAGTTACGCCGAAGGAGCGCGAGCGCCTGCAAAAAGCGCAGAACATCGAAAGTAAAAAGATTGCCCGCGAGAAGCATGATCGTCAGCACGATCGCAATCGCGACGGCAAGATGGACCGCCCCCGCAAGTAAGTCGCGGTCGAGCGCTCGAGAAGCCCGCCCTCGTGCGGGCTTTTTTATGTCCCCGACCGAAAGGTCGGGGACGGTACCCCTCGGCGGGATATGTCCGCGGCGTCTGTTCGCGTAAAATCACGGCTTTCGCGTTTCTGCCAGCGCTCTCCGCCATGAAAAGCTCCGAAATCCGCCAGAAGTTCCTCGATTTCTTCGCGTCGAAAGGCCACCACGTGGTGGCTTCCAGTTCGCTGGTGCCGCACGAGGACCCGACCTTGCTGTTCACCAATGCCGGGATGAACCAGTTCAAGGATGTCTTTCTCGGCTTCGACAAGCGCAGCTACACGCGTGCCGCGAGCTCGCAGAAATGCGTGCGCGCCGGCGGCAAGCACAACGACCTCGAGAACGTTGGCTACACGGCGCGGCATCACACCTTTTTCGAGATGCTGGGCAATTTCAGCTTTGGCGACTATTTCAAGCGCGACGCAATCAAGTACGCCTGGGAACTGCTCGTCGATGTCTTCAAGCTGCCGGCCGACAAGCTCTGGGTCACGGTGTATGCCGAGGACGACGAGGCCTACGACATCTGGACCAAAGAGATCGGCGTGCCGCCGGAGCGCGTGATCCGCATCGGCGACAACAAGGGTGCGCGCTACGCCTCGGACAATTTCTGGATGATGGGCGAGACGGGCCCCTGCGGTCCCTGCACCGAAATCTTCTACGACCACGGCGAGCACATCTGGGGCGGCCCGCCGGGCAGCGAGGACGAGGACGGCGACCGCTACATCGAGATCTGGAACAACGTCTTCATGCAGTTCAACCGCGACGAGGCCGGCGTCATGCATCCGCTGCCCAAGCCCTCGGTCGACACCGGCATGGGCCTCGAGCGCATTTCGGCGGTGCTGCAGCATGTGCATGCCAACTACGAAATCGACCTGTTCCAGGCGCTGATTGCGGCCGCCGCGCGCGAGACATCGGATGCCGACATGGACAGCCCGAGTCTCAAGGTGCTGGCCGACCACATCCGCGCCTGTTCCTTCCTGATCGCCGACGGCGTGATTC
>JBAZOF010000145.1:0-7113 GCA_041648855.1 Sulfuritalea sp.
TCCAGCAGGATGCGGTGTACCTCGCGGTGCTGCCCTTCTTCCACGTCACCGGCATGCAGGGCAGCATGAGCGGCCCGCTGCAGGCGGGCGCCACGGTCGTGCTCCTGCCGCGCTGGGACCGCGACGCCGCGGCGCAATGCATCGCGCGCTACGGCGTGACCTCATGGACCGCGATCCCGACCATGGTGATCGACTTCCTGATGAACCCGAAACTCGGCGAGTACGACCTGTCGTCGATCACCCGCATGAGCGGCGGCGGCGCCGCGATGCCCGAGGCCATCGCGCAGAAGCTGCTCGACATGGGCATCACCTACGTCGAAGGCTACGGCCTGTCGGAAACCATCGCGCCCTCGCACATCAACCCGCCCGACCGGCCCAAGAAGCAGTGCCTCGGCATCCCGATCTTCGACGTCGAATCGATGGTGGTCGACCCGAACACCTTCGAGGAACTGCCGGCCGGCGAGGTCGGCGAGATCGTCACGCGCGGCCCGCAGGTGTTCATCGGCTACTGGAACAACCCCGAGGCGACGGCCAACGTCTTTGTCGACATCGGCGGCAAGCGCTGGTTTCGCACCGGCGACCTCGGCCGCGTCGATGACGACGGCTACTTCTTCATGGTCGACCGCCTCAAGCGCATGATCAACGCCTCCGGCTTCAAGGTCTGGCCGGCCGAGGTCGAGGCCCTGATGTACGAGCACCCCGCGATCCAGGAAGCCTGCGTGATCGGCGCGAAGGACGCCCACCGCGGCGAGACGGTGAAGGCCATCGTGGTCATCAAGGAAGCCCAGCGCGGCAAGGTCAGCGAGCAGGAGATCATCGATTGGGCGCGGCAGAACATGGCCGCCTACAAGTCGCCGCGCATCGTCGAGTTCGTCGAGACCCTGCCCAAGTCCGCCACCGGAAAAGTCATGTGGCGTGCGCTGCAGGAGAAGGAAGCGGCCGGGGCCTGACGACCCCGCGCGACGCCCGCCGCCGTTGCGCCCCGCAAATCGCCGTACCGCCAGCGCCGACTTTCAGGGCGCCAGCGGCGCTCGCTTGCCAAAATGCCGGATAAATCGTTAAATCCATTTCAAGTAGTACGGCGTGACCCGGAAGTCTTTGCTTAAGCTCCAACGACATACGAAAGCCGGGCCCGCACGAACCGGTAGCGGTCGTCATTTTTAGGCTCTACTAAATGGAGGCAAGTCATTGATACGAAGCGAGTTCGCTCGAAGCCAGGAATGTTATGCGGCGCACCCGACGGGTTGCTTTCCGTCTTTTAGGCGGTCCACTTAATCTTATACGCCTGCCTCCATGTGCTCATGACTAAACAGGTTGCGCTAATTGCTCGTTGGCATGCTAAGGCTACCGATGCAGGAACCCGATTGCTTGCTCTCGCTTGTTTCGACAGCAACCGATTCGTAGCAGGGCGAAATGCAATTGAAGATGACGTGATGTCCTATCAGTCACTCGATCTTGAGTTCACTGTTGAGGTCATCGATATCCTGCATGAATACTGCTTCGTTCTTCGCAAACTCATCGAGCGAGCAGACAAGGTCGACGAAGCGAAGGGTTTGTTCCCACATGCCGACCAGCCGATCACGACGATAAGCAAAGGCGGGCTCAACGAAAGAGAAGTTGAGCTTTGGAACGAAAATCTATGGTGGATACTTGGGCGGGTTATCCATTCAAAATCGGTAATGGTCCTCGGGGGAGACAATTGCAGTCTGAAAGTATATGGGGATGGAAAGACTAGAGAATATGAAGATGGGCGGTGCTACGTAGAAGTGGCATCTGATTTTGACGAAAAGGAAGGAAAGAAGCACATCTTTCATGTGCCGTCTTTAGTACGTGCATATACGTTCTCCGCGTTGAGCTACGAGATCAGAGAAATCGCCCGTTCAAATACGATGTAACACTTCGTATACCAGTCCGCCGACCTTCCACGTTCGATCTGACAACAACGCGTAATAGACCCTAGACGCTTCGCCCGCCTCCCCATGTCCTCGCGCCGCCGCTTTCTCCACAACAGCCTCGCCCTTTCCGGACTGGCGATGATGCCGTCGCTGGCCAACGCCGCCACTCCGGCTTCCCGCGTGATCCCCGCTGATGGCCGCCGCCTCGCGGTGGTCGGCCTCGGCACCTGGCAGACCTTCGACGTCGGCAGGGATGCCGCGGCCCGCGACAATCTGGGCCGGCTGCTGTCGCGCTTCGTGGAACTGGGCGGCGAGCTGATCGACAGCAGTCCGATGTATGGCAGCGCCGAATCGGTGGTCGGCGATCTCGCTGGGGCGCGCAAGCTGCGCGGTCGGCTGTTCCTCGCCACCAAGGTGTGGACGTCCGGCCGGGACGCCGGCATCGCGCAGATGGAGGAATCCTTGCGGCGCCTGAAAAGCCCCCGCATCGAGCTCATGCAGATTCACAACCTGAAGGACTGGAAGCTGCACCTGCCGGTGCTGCGTGCATGGAAGGCCGAGGGACGCATCCGCTATCTCGGCATCACGCACTACAGTCCGGGCGCCTATGCGGAAATCGAGGACATCCTGCGCACGGAGCCGCTCGACTTCCTGCAGATCAACTATTCGCTGGCCGAGCAGGACTCGGCCCGGCGTCTGCTGCCGTTGGCGGCGGAACGCGGCGTTGCGGTTATCGCCAATCGTCCGTTTGCTGAGGGCGCGCTGTTCGGCAGGGTCAAGGACCGGACGCTGCCTGCCGCGGCGGCCGATCATGGCTGCCGCTCGTGGGCGCAGCTGTTCCTGCGCTGGATACTGGCGCACCCGGCGGTGACTTGCGCGATTCCCGCGAGCAATCGCATCGAGCACCTGGAGGACAACATGGCGGCCGGCATGGGTGCCCTGCCCCGCTTCGAGGAGCAGAAGGCGCTGGCGCGCATGGCCGGCTTCTGAAAGTTCCCGCAGGGACGCAGAGCGCTGGCGCTGGTGATACGGCGATCCGGTGGACACAGCGGGAAAAGCGGTATCAGATCATTTGACTGCTTTTTCACAATCCGAGCCGTTTGAACTCATTCGCGCGCGCCTTCCAATTCGGGCCTGCTTCGTATAACATACGAAGCAGTTATATATGTGGAGACCGCGATCATGAACTTCAACATCTACCTTGACGACGAAACCGGTCAGCAGCTCAACAAAGTTGCCAAGAAGGCCGGCGAAAGCCGGAATGCGCTGGTTCGCCAGGCGGTGAGCGAGTGGCTGAAGAGACGCGGCAAACCTCAGTGGCCCGATGAAGTGCTTGCCTTCAAGGGTATGTCCGACATGCCGCTATTCGAAGCAAGCAGAGACAGCCTCAAGCCGCCTGCTGCAGACCCGCTGGCATGATGTATCTGCTCGATACCTGCACGGTCTCTGATTTCGTCAAAGGCCAACCCAACGTCCTGGCGCGCGTCAAGGCTACGCCGCCGAACCTGATAGCCGTATCCGCGCTTACGCGCATGGAGGTCGATTACGGCCTCGCGCTCAACGCCGAGCGTGCAAAGAAGCTGGCACCCATACTGGATGCGTTCTTTTCGACCATCGCCACGCTGGCGTTTGATGAAGCCGACGCGCAGGCCGCTGCGGCAATCCGTGCGGCACTCAAGACCCAGGGACAGCCAATCGGTGCGTACGATGTTCTGATAGCTGGAACGGGGCTGGCACGGGGCTTGGTAGTGGTGACTTCGAATGTCGGAGAGTTCAAACGGGTGAGCGGATTGCAGGTCGAGGATTGGAGATGAGTTCGGCCCTGCCGTCCCCGACATCTCTGGCGCGGACATATCGCTGGGATTTGTCCGCGCCTCCGGTGCAGACATAAAAAAGCCCGGCAGTGCCGGGCTTTTTCTTGCAGCGGGAAAAGCTGTCAGATCATTTCCCAGATCGTGGTGATGCCCTGGCCGCCGCCGATGCACATGGTGGCGAGGCAGTACTTGCTGCCGACGCGACGTGCTTCGTAGAGGGCCTTGGTGATGATCACCGCGCCGCTTGCTCCAATCGGGTGGCCGATGGCGATCGCGCCGCCGTTCGGGTTGGTTTTCTTCGGGTCGAGGCCGAGCACCTTGGCCACGGTCAGCGACTGGGCAGCGAAGGCTTCGTTGGACTCGACGACGCCGATGTCGGCGATCTTGAGGCCGGCTTTGGCCAGCGCGACGAGGGTCGACGGGATCGGGCCTTCGCCCATGACTTCGTGCGACACGCCGCCGATGCCGTAGGACACCAGACGGGCCATCGCCTTGTGGCCGCCGGCAGCAGCCTTGGCGGCATCGGCCAGCACCAGGAAGCCGGCTCCGTCATTGATGCCGGAAGCATTGCCGGCGGTGACGGTGCCGGCCTTGTCGAAGGCGGGCTTCATCTTGGCCAGCGACTCCATGGTCGTGTTGGCCTTGATGTGCTCGTCGGTGTCGAACACCACGTCGCCCTTGCGGGTCTTGATGGTGATCGGCACGATCTGTTCCTTGAAGTAGCCGGCGGCGACGGCGGCAGCGGCGCGACGCTGCGATTCGCAGGCGAACTCGTCCTGCATCTCGCGCGTGAAGCCGTGCTTCTTGGCCAGGTTCTCGGCGGTCATGCCCATGTGGCCGGCGCCGAACGGATCGGTCAACGCGGCGACCATGGCATCGATCATCTTGGTATCGCCCATGCGCGCGCCGGAACGCATCGCGGGGGACAGGTAGGCGCCGCGCGACATGACTTCGACGCCGCCGCCGATGGCGAAGTCGGCATCGCCGAGCAGGATCGCCTGCGCCGAGCTGACGACCGCCTGCTGCGAGGAACCGCACAGCCGATTGACGGCGAAGGTGACCGATTCCATGGTCATGCCGCCCTGGATCGTGGCATTGCGCGCGACATAGGGGTAGCGAGCTTCGGTGGGGATCACATTGCCGACGGTGGCAAAGGTAATGGCCTTGGGATCGACGCCGGAACGGGCGATGGCCTCCTTGACGACCAGACCGCCCAGGTCGGCGGGTTCCATGCCGGACAGCGAACCCATGAAGGTGCCGACCGCGGCACGAACGGCACTCAGTACAACGACTTCTCTCTTGTCAGCCATTACGAAACTCCTTAATTAGATGTCAACTGCCAACCCAGCTGGAAATCCAGATCAGGGCCAGCACGGCCAAACCGAGCACGAGACTGCGCCAAACGAGGCCTATGGTGCTCTGCATGAAGTCGGGATCGGCGTCCTCCCCCAATCCCAGTTCCGGGCGATCGCTAGCGTCGCCCGTGTCTTGAATTACGTCATGTACCGGCATCCCCAGGCGCACACCCAGGGCGCCGGCACCACTGGCCAAAAGTATACCGGAGCCAGCTTCCGGCCACCTTACAGCCTGGGTGCGCCAGCAATGCACGGCGTCCTCGAAATCGCCGACCACGGCAAACGCCGCCGCCGTCACGCGCAAGGGCACCCAGTCGATCATCGCAAAAGCCTGATGCGCGAACTCGCCGAACTGGCCGAACTCCAGTTCGCTGCGATCGCCCCAGAGCTCGTCGAAGGAATGGGCCAGGCGGTAGAACAAGGCTCCCGCCGGCCCCAGCACGGCGAACCAGAGCAGTGGCGCAAAGACATGCCGGTGCGACGAGAGCAGGGCCTGCTCGATGGCAAGACGCGCTATCTCGCTGGCGGTCAGGCGGTCGCCGCTGCGCCTGCGCCATTGCGCGAGAAGCTCGCGCGCCTGATCGACTTCGCCAAGCCGCAAAGCGACATGAATGCCCGTAAAAAAATGGCTGAACTGGCGAAATCCCATGGTCAGGTACAGCACGCCGATGCCGAGCAGGAAACCCAGCAGCGGCTGGAAAACCATCAGCAAGGCGTAGATGATCGACAACAGGGCCGCCGGCAGCGCCACGCCCAGCCCCCAGGCGATGGCGCCATGGCTGCGGCCGCCGTCGTTGAACTTGTCCTCGAGGAAAGCCGCCATCCGCGCCAGCGGCTCGCGCACCACATGCTGCACCGAGAGCGCATGGACCTGCTCGAGGATCAGGGCGATGACGATGGATATCAGGGTCATGCGGTCACGCCCTCATGGAAAAGGAAATGATGCAGGGTCACCAGCATGCCCGCGGTCGCGCCCCAGATGTAGTAGCCCTGCCAGGGCATGGCCCAGTATTCGTGCAGGGCGCCGCGCACCTCGATGGTGTGGCGCTGGTGGTTGGCGCTGTCGAGGAGGAATTCGAGCGGCGGCTCGAACACTTCGGCCACCTCGAAATCGTCCAGCTTCAGGTTCAGCGGCGGCGTCACCAGGCCAACGATCGGCGTGATGGCGAAGCCGGTGCCGGTGCGGTACTCGGGCAGGCGGCCGATGATCTCGATCTGCGACGCCGGGATGCCGACTTCTTCCTCGGCCTCGCGCAGGGCGGTGGCCTCGGCCGATGCGTCGCTCTCCTCGCAGCGGCCGCCGGGAAAACTCACCTGCCCGGCATGGTCGCGCAGATGCATGGTGCGCTGGGTCAGCAACATGGTCGCCCCGCTCTCGCGCATGATCACCGGCACCAGCACGGCAGCCGGCGTCAGATCCTTGCCCTCGGTGAACGACGACTCGATCACCGGAGGCGCAACAAAGCCTTCGCTGAATCGACGACGCATCAGGGACAGCAAGCCTCCGCTAGAATTCGGGCTTGCGCTAACTAAAGACTCCGGCATGAAACCGATCGCAATATTCCGTCATAGTCCCGGCGAGGGACCGGGCTATTTTGCCACATTCCTCGACCGCCATTCCCTGCCCTGGACGCTGTTCAAGGTCGATGAGGGCGTGTCGCCACCGCCGACTCCCGACGATTTTTCAGGGTTGTGCTTCATGGGCGGGCCGATGAGCGTGAATGACGACCTGCCATGGATACCCCGGACGCTGGAACTGATTCGCAAGGCCGACGCCCAGGGCATCCCGGTGCTCGGCCATTGTCTCGGCGGGCAACTCATGGCACGGGCCTTCGGCGGCACGGTGGGCAGGAACCCGGTCAAGGAAATCGGCTGGGGCGAGGTGGCCGCGACCGATGCGGCGAAGGATTGGCTGGGCGGTACCGCGCGCTTCGAGGCGTTCCACTGGCACGGCGAGACCTTCACGCTCCCGCCAGGCGCCACCCGCATCCTGCAAAGCGTCCACTGCGCCAACCAGGCCTTCGTGCGCGGCCCGCATCTGGGCATGCA
>JBAZOF010000146.1:0-6949 GCA_041648855.1 Sulfuritalea sp.
GTCGTATTCGCCGTCCGGGTACATGCTGGGCATTTCCGCGGTCTCGCCGCCGATCAGCGAGCAGCCGGCGAGTTCGCAACCGCGGGCGATGCCTTCGACCACCGTCGCCGCGGTTTCGACGTCGAGCCGGCCGCAAGCGAAGTAGTCGAGAAAGAACAGCGGCTCGGCGCCCTGTACCAGGATGTCATTGACGCTCATCGCCACCAGATCCTGGCCGACGGTGTCGTGGCGATTCCAGTGGAATGCGAGTTTGAGCTTGGTGCCGACGCCGTCCGTACCGGAGACCAGCACCGGTTCGCGAAACTTCTTCGATATCTGGAACAGCGCGCCGAAACCACCGATGCCGGCCAGCACTTCCGGCCGCATGGTGCGTTTCGCCGCAGGCTTGATGCGTTCGACCAGCGCATCGCCGGCATCGATATCGACTCCGGCATCGCGGTAAGTGAGCGGGGACGGGGAAGGCGTGGAATCGGTCAAGATGAAGTCCTTGAAGACGCAGGCGAAATGAGGGTCGGAAGTATGTCAAAAGCGCTGTTTGACGCCGGATCGGCGATAATTCGCGCTGCCGATCACAGCGAAGCTGCGAATTTTACCGGAAATGACCTTGCCTCCCGAAGCCCCGAATAACGATCGCCTGCAAACCGCCCTGTGGATCGCGGCCGGGCTGGCAATTGCCGCCCTGCTCTATGCGCTGTCGCCGATTCTCACGCCGTTTCTGCTGGCGGCCATCCTCGCCTATATCTGCAACCCGGTGACCGACCGCATCGCGGGCTGGGGCGTGCCGCGCATGGTGGCTGTCGTCAGCGTCATGCTGGCGCTGGGCGCGCTGGTGGCCGGCCTGATCCTGATCGTCTTTCCCCTGCTTTACGAAGAAGCCGTCGTCATCGCCGCGCGACTGCCGGAAGCGCTGACGCTGGCCAACGAGAAGCTGGCGCCCTGGTTGCGTCAGCATTTCGGCATCAAGCTGCGCTTCGATACCGCCACGCTGCAAAAGTTGGCCGCCGGCAACTGGGACACCGTACAGATCATTCTCGAACGCATCTACAGCTCACTGAAAATCGGCGGCGTGGCGCTGGTCGGCCTCGCCGTGAACCTGATGCTGGCGCCGGTGGTGATGTTCTATCTGCTGCTCGACTGGAACGGCATGATGCGTCGCCTGGGCAATGTCATCCCGCGCCCCTGGCATGCCAAGCTGATCACCGTAGCCAACGACATCGACGCCGTGCTGTCGCAATACCTGCGCGGCCAGGTCCTGGTCATGGCGATCCTCGCCGCCTACTACTGCGTTGCGCTGTGGCTGGCCGGCATTCCCTCGGCGTTCTCGATCGGCGTCGTCACCGGCCTGCTGATTTTCATCCCCTACCTGGGTTATGCCACCGGCCTGATCCTGGCATTGCTGGTCGCCGCGCTGCAGTTCGCCGGCTGGGAACCGATCATCGCCGTGCTGATCGTGTATGGCATCGGGCAATTGCTCGAGAGTTTCCTGCTGACCCCGTTCCTCGTCGGCGAGCGCATCGGCCTGCACCCGCTGGCGGTGATCTTCGCCCTGATGGCCTTCGGCCAGCTCTTCGGCTTCTTCGGCATCCTCGCCGCGCTGCCGGCTTCGGCCATGCTGCTGGTCGGCCTGCGCGAAGTGCGCACGCTGTATCTCGCCAGCCGCTTCTATCAGGGCCAATAGATGCTTACGCCGCAGCAGCAAATGCTGCTCGACCTCAAACCCGAGCAGCCGCCAACGCTGGACAATTTCGTCGTCGGCGCCAATGCCGAACTGGTGGCGCGCCTGCGCAACCTGGGCGAAGCCAGCAGTTTCGAAGCGATCTACATCTGGGGGCCGCAAGGTGGCGGCAAGAGCCACTTGCTGGCGGCGACCGCCGAGGCCGCACGCGGAAAGCGGCCCACGGTATTCCTGAACGGCGCCGAAGCCGGCGCGGAATTGCCGCTTGCCACCGGCACCCTGCTGGTGATCGACGATGTGCAGGGGCTCGGGCCCGAGGCGCAGATCGCCCTGTTTCGCGCCTTCAATGCCGCGCGCTTTCTCGGCCTCGCCCTGCTGCTTGCCGGCGACGAACCGCCGCTGCGGCTGGCACTGCGCGAGGACCTGCGCACCCGCATCGGCCAGACCCTGATCTACGAAATCCAGTCGCTGTCGGACGACGAAAAAGCCGCCGCGCTGCAACGCCATGCCATCGAGCGCGGCATGCTGATGGACCCCGGCGTGGTGCACTACCTGCTGCGCCACGGCCGCCGCGACCTGCCTTCGCTGATGGCCATGCTCAACAGCCTGGACCGCGCCTCGCTCGAACAGAAACGCCCGCCCACACTGCCCCTGCTGCGCGAACTGATGCAGACCTCACTCGACCTGGAAAAAGAATGAACCTCGCCCTCTTCGACCTCGACAACACGCTCCTCTCCGGCGATTCGGATTTCGAGTGGGCCCAATTCCTGATCGGCAAGGGCGTGCTCGACCGCGAAGTGCATGAAGCGCGGAACATCGAATTCTTCGAGCAATACAAGGCCGGCACGCTGGACATTCATGCCTTCCTCGATTTCCAGCTGGCGCCCCTGTCGCGCCACTCGCGCGCCGAACTCGACGCCTGGCACCGCGAATTCCTCGCCACACGCATCCGGCCGCTGATCAGCGCAGCCGCCCGCGAACTGGTGGCGAAGCACGCCGCCAAGGGCGACCTGCTCGCCATCGTCACCGCCACCAACAGCTTCGTCACCGGCCCGATCGCGCACGAATTCAATGTCCCGCACCTGATCGCCACGATCCCGGCACAGGAGAACGGCCGCTTCACCGGCCAGCCGCGCGGCACGCCGTCGTTCCGCGAAGGCAAGATCGTGCGCGTCGACGCCTGGCTCGAATCGCTCGGCCTGTGGCTCGGCAGCTTCGAGCAAAGCTGGTTCTACAGCGATTCGCACAACGACCTGCCGCTGCTGGAAAAAGTCACGCATCCCGTCGCGGTCGATGCCGACGCCACGCTGGCGCAAGCCGCCGTTCAGCGCGGCTGGCCGCAGATCAGCCTGCGCGGCTAGCCACAATACTGCTCACTTAACCGTTCGTGGTGAGCTTGTCGAACCACCAGTCGCGTAACCAGAGCCCTTCGACAAGCTCAGGGCGAACGTAATTCTTCTTAAGTGAACGGTATTGCGGCTTGCCGCGCTTTTGCCAACAGCAAAGGTCGATTCGGGTATACTCCGCCCCCTGCAAACAGCCGTGAACCCCAAGTTCATCGCCGTTTTCGGAGACGTGGCCGAGTGGTCGAAGGCACGCCCCTGCTAAGGGCGCATCTGGGCAAAACCTGGATCCAGGGTTCGAATCCCTGCGTCTCCGCCAGTGAATCAAACAGAACGCCCCTTTCGGGGCGTTTTGTTTTTGGCACCGCTCACTCGGCAAGCTGCTTGCCGCCGTCCCGCCAGCGCCGACTTTTGTCGGCTAACTCAGGTCAGCGACCACCCCGCATCGGACCCGATGCCCTGCGCCGCGGCCAGGTCGACCGCGTTGATCCACTGCATGGTGCCCCCGCCCACATGGTGCCATGCCAGGTCCGTCTTGCCATCCCCGTTGAAGTCGCTCGTGGCATCGGTCACGCTCCAGCCGGTGTAGGTGCTGACGGTCTGCGGCGCCACGGGGCTGGTGCCATCCATCACCCAGATCCCTGCGCGGCCGCCGGATTGCTCCCACCACTGATCGCTCGTGCCGTCACCGTTGAAGTCGTGCCGGTTGTCGACCACCCTCCAGATTGCCGGGGACGCAACGCGCTCCAGGATTCTGCTCGCCAGACCGACCGCGCCATCGCCAAACTGCAGATGCTCGACAGCGAACAAGGTATCGGTTCCGTCATTGCCGTTCGCCAAGCTCACGTCGGTGACTGTGTAGCCATAGCCGACGCTCTTGGTAACGGTGTAGTCGGCCTGGTTGCCGGAATACTGCGCCGTGTCGAAGCCGGCACCGCCGTTGATGCTGTCGTTGCCGGCACCACCCGTCATGCTGTCGTTGCCGGCCAGACCGAGCAAAGTGTCCGAGTACGACGTTCCGACAAGACTTTCGTTGCCGGCGGTACCGGCCTGGTAGCCGGCCACCTTGGGCGTCGAGAGGGATGAGACGGATTCGACGGTACCGCTACCATCAGTGTAGCTGGCCAGCACCTTGATCTGCTGACCGACCAGGGCTTGGGTCAGATCCAGCGCGTTACCCAGGCCGGCGTTAGTCCAACTTGTGCCGTCACTGCTGGACTGCCACTGGTAACTGATCGTGCCCAGGCCGTCGACATCGGACAGGGTATTCATTGCGGTCAGGGTCTGACCCTGAATCGCCGCGCCGCCAACGCCGACTGTTCCGATTGGACTGTGGGTAATGGGCAGATTGAGCTGGAGGTTCGCGAGAGTGATCGCCGGTGCGCCACTCAGGGTGGCGAACTGAACCGCCGCGATCGCGCCGCCGCCGTCAGCGTCGAAGTAAAGGGCGCCGGTGTTGTGGTCATAGAGGATCAAGCCGTCCGCATCGAGCGCTTCGACACTCACTATCAGGCCTGCGAGCCCGTACGGGGGGGGCGTGACGGGCGGCGGAGGCTCGGTCGGTGGAGGTGGTGCTGGTGGAGGCTCGGCCGGCCCGGGAGGGGATGGAGGCGGGGTCGGAGGCGGTGGAGCTATCGCCGTAGGAACCAGATAGATCGTAAAGTCCGAGCCCGTCAGGAGAAGCGTGTCATCAACCGGCGAGAAGTCGGCAATGGTGTCGACGTTCGCCAGATTCTCGATGACATAAAAATCGCTTCCACTGCCGCCGGCAAGGGTGTCGCTACCGGAACCGCCGTTGAGGGTGTCGTTGCCTTCAGCGCCCGTCAGCAGATTGCTACCGGTGTTGCCGTTGATAACATTGCCCAGACTGTTGCCCGTTCCGCTGATGTCCTCAAGACCCGTAAGCGTCAGGTTCTCGACGTTGCCAGGCAGGAGGTAGGACACACTGGCGTCTACCGTATCGGTACCCTCGCTCGAATTTTCCAGGACGATGTCGGTGAATGGAAGCGCCGCGCTGTTGTAAGTCACCTCACCGGAAAACGCGCGCGAGTACATTTGCACGTCGAAACGCGCTGCAAAATTGACGATTCCCGAGCCGTTGATCGAAAAATCAAGGATCGTAAATGATCCGCTCTCGGCATCTCCTCCAGTACTCCCGACGGAATACCCCAGGCCCGCGAAGTAGGGCGCACTTCCCGCCCCGACGATATACGTTCCCGCGTGCATGTATCCAGGTGTTACCAGCGTAAGCGAGCCGCCGAATCCGGTGTCGGCAGCGTGGAATGCTACTGTTACCCTCGAACTCCATGAGTAATAGAGGGTGTCGGTTTGCACGATATCGAGAGATGAGTCGGCGTAATAGTTGTCGGATATGTGATTGACCGCAACCAACGTTTCGCTCGAAAGCCAGAGATGTGACGACGGACTCGCATCGCTCACTATGTATTCGTCGTCACCGAGGCCGCCCCGCATGACGTCGACAGCGCCTCCCCCGTCGAGAATGTTGTTGCCGGAGTTGCCGGTCAATTCATTCGACAGCGAGTTGCCGGTGCCGTCTATATTCGCCGAGCCCAGCAGTTCCATCCTTTCGACGTTTGAAGGCAGCACCATGCTGGCGGCGGAGCTCTGCACCTTGTCCCAGCCCTGACCCGCCGCTTCGACAATGATGTCGTCGGCATCGGCAACAACAAAGGTGTCGGCGCCAGCTCCCCCGGCGAGAGTATCCGTGCCCGCGCCGCCCTCCAATGTGTCATTGCCGGCTCCGCCCGCGAGGTTGTTTTCAGCCGCATTGCCAATGATGAGATCACTGCCGATTGAACCAATGGCATTTTCAATCGTGACGCCATACGCGATCACGTTTCCGGCATTGGGAGGGTTGGCGAGAATGCCACTGATACCGCCGGGTCGCAGATCGATTTGCACTCCAAAGGTACCCTGCCAAGTTGTGGTTGCTTCGATCGTGTCGACGCCACCGGCATCCCACCATGTCGTATAGGGTGCGGCACCAAGGGCATAAGAATTGTCACCCGCGTGGTAGTTCGTGTTGGCACCGTAGATGTGCTGGATGGCAAGGATATCCAAAAGCATCGGCGTCGCCACGTTACCGGCGTCCTGGTTGTAGGCGCCAAGGTCCAAGCCCCAGATATCCGTGTAGCTCATCACCGTGTAGAGGTTCGAATCGAGATTCGAAATGGCCAGGTCGGCGAAGGTGGGCCGGCCGGCCGGCCCGTTATCCGTATGCTTGAGGCCCAGCGCGTGCCCGATCTCGTGCAGCATGATCGTCAAGCCAACGCCACCCGAATTCAGGTAACTGAAGCCACTGTAATAGTTGTCGAACGCGACATCGCCTTCCGGTTGGGGGTAGTCGGGGCTTGAGATTATGCTATCGACGTAAGAGGGGCTTGGGGGAAGTCCGAGGCCGACCAGACCCGGCATCTGGGTTTGCATTTCATTGCCGGTCAGAAGGAAGGCGAGGTCTGCGGAGCTTGCGTTATATACGGTCCCGCTGTCGCTCTCGACAAAGCTCAGGTTGGCGACGTTCGACCATTCAGTGAGCGCCCGCCGCACGGCATCCGAGAGCGCAATGGTCCAGGGCGGTTGGTTGCCGATGGTGTCGTTGAGGCTCAGCGAGTAGCTCAGCGTGTGGGCGGTGCCGTCGAACTGCCAGGCAGCCCCCCAGGTCAGGCCGTCGATCAGTGGGTTGCCAGTGAGGGGAACGAGGTTGTCGACGGGCGTGGTCATCTGGGAGCTTCCATGTGAATGACATGGTTATTCTAGCAAATGCTGCCACGCTGCGTAACCGGTAGTCATTTCTGTCATTGCCGCGTTGAGGTGGGCTGGCGGCGACAAGGGGCAACACGCATTAGCCGGTGCGGCCTCGGGCACTTTCAGAGAGTCGGCGCTCGCGGCACGGCGAGCGTCACCGAACGCT
>JBAZOF010000147.1:0-6790 GCA_041648855.1 Sulfuritalea sp.
CAGCGACGCGGCACGCCTCACGGCCGTCGGCGCACGGGGCGTCACCGTCACCGGCAACATCAAGTTCGACGTGGCGACACCTCCGCAGCAGATCGAACTCGGCCGCACGTTTCGTTCAGGTTGGGGCGACCGGCCGGTATGGCTGGCAGCCAGCACCCGCGAGGGCGAGGAAGCACTGATCCTGGATGCGTGGCGAAAATTGGATAGGGGCAGCACGGCGTTGCTGGTCGTCGTCCCGCGCCATCCGCAGCGCTTCGACGAGGTGGCCCGGCTCGTGACCGAGCGTGGCTTCAGCATGCAACGGCGCAGCGAGAAATCCGCGATTCATGCGGCCACCCAGGTGCTGATCGGCGACAGCATGGGCGAGATGTTCGCCTGGTATGCGTCCGCCGACGTCGCCTTCATCGGCGGCAGCCTGCTCGATTTCGGCAGCCAGAACCTGATCGAGGCGGCGGCCTGCGGCACGCCGGTCCTGATCGGCCCTTCGACGCGGAACTTTGCCGAAGCCGCACGCGAGGCCATCGCCTGCGGCGCTGCGCGATCAGTCCGCGATGCCGATGATCTGGTGGGTCAGGTCAATGCCCTGCTGAAAAATGCCGAAGCGCGGCAAGCCATGGGCGCCGCCGGACGTGCGTTTGCCGAGCATCATCGCGGCGCGACGGCGCGCACGCTGGAAATGATCAGTCCAGCAGGGCGTTGATTGCCACCACGTCGTCTTCGCCGAGGGCGCCGGCCGCAGCCTTGAGTTTGAGCAGCGCTGCCAGCGTGTCCAGCCTGGCTTTGGCCAGCTTCTGGCGGGTGTCGAAGAGCTGGCTCTGCGCATTCAGCACGTCGATGTTGATCCGCACGCCGACTTCATAGCCGAGCTTGTTCGAATCCAGGGCCGACTGCGAAGAGGTCAGGGCCGCTTGATACGCCTGCACCTGCGCCAGCCCGGAGCTCACGCCCAGGTAGGCCTGCCGTGCATTGAGCGCCGCAGTGCGCCGCGCGTTTTCGAGATCGGAGGCAGCCTTTTCCTTCAAAGCGACGGCTTCGCGATCCTTGGAGACAGTCGCGCCGCCGGCAAAAATCGGCAGCGACAGCTGCAGGCCGATGGCATGGACATCGGTGTCGCTGCCGGGACGCACTGCGCCGAGGGCGTAGGAACCGGTGTTGGAGCTGCGGCTGCGGCTGGCCACCAGGTCCAGCGTCGGGTAATGTCCGGCACGCTGCTTCTGGATTTCACGCTGGGCTATTTCATACTGCGCCTGGTAGATCTGCACCGATGCGCTCGCGGACTCGGCCATCTCGACCCATTTGTTGATGTCGTCCGGCTGCGGGCGAACCAGCTGCACTCCGGGCTTCAGGTTCTTCAGGCCTTCCGGCTCCTTGCCGATAACGGAACGCAAGACTTGACGCTTGACGCTCAGGTCGTTCGTTGCCGCGATTTCCTGGGCGCTGGTCAGATCGTAGCGCGCCTGGGCTTCGTGGGAGTCCGTGATCGTGGCGGTGCCGACCTCGAAATTGCGCTTGGCGGATTCAAGCTGTTCGGCAATCGCGATCTTCTGCGCTTGCGCAACCGCCAGCGTGTCCTGCGCCAGCAGCACGTCGAAATAGGCCTGCGCCGCGCGCACGATCAGTTCCTGCCGCGCCAGCCCGAACTGGGCTTCGGCTTGCGCCACGGCGAGTTCCGACTGCGTGTAGGCGACCCAGTTCTGCCAGCGAAACAAGGGCTGCGAGAGGCTGACCGACCAGCCGTTGCTGTTGTACTCCGTGTTGCTGCTGGTCGGCGGCTCGCTGCGCACGCCGGTCGCCTGCCGGTTCCAGGTAGTGTTCGCCGAGAGGCCGGCGGTCGGCAACAAGCCAGCGCGGCCCTGCGGCAGCTTCTCACGTCCGGCGTCGAGCGCGGCCCGCGCCGAGGCGAACTGCGCATCGTAGGCCAGCGCATCGCGATACACCGCCAGCAGGTCGGCGCCGTGGGCGACTTCGACAAGCCCGCCGGCGGACAGGCAGCCGGCAATTATCAGGGGAAGTACTTTGTTCATGCGAACTCCGCGTTCTTTTCGAGTTTAGTACGTTGGCATTGTCGGATCGACGTCCCGCGCCCAGGCGGCGACGCCGCCCTGCAGGTTGACGATGTTGGTGAATCCCATCTGTTCCAGAAACATCCCGGCTTGAAAGCTTCGCGCGCCATGGTGACAGATCATCACGATGTCATCGTCGCGCTTGAGTTCATGATAGCGCGCAGGGATGCCGCGCATCGGCATCGATTGCGAACCGGCGATGCGACAGGTCTCGAACTCCCAGGGTTCGCGCACGTCGAGCAGCACAGGCTTGGATCGCTCGGCGTCGGCGAGCCATTCCTTGAGTTGCGAGGCGGAAAGCTGGTGCATCGCTTCAGAAAACGAAAGCCGGCTCGGGCTCGGCGTCGCGCAGGGGAGCCACCACGGTTTCGAACACGGCCAGGCGGCGGAATTCACCCGCAACCCGGGTGTACAGCACGGCTTCCATGGCCGGCGCCTTGCCTTCGATGACGAAAAGACGCCCGCCAGGCTTGAGTTGGTCGAGCAGAGCCTTGGGTGCCGCAGCCACGGCGCCCGACACCATGATCACATCGTAGGGTGCGTGGGCAGGCAAGCCGGCCAGGCCGTTGCCGACCTCCACCGTGACGTTGGTCACGCCGGCGCGACGCAGGTTTTCGCGCGCCGTCTCGGCCAGTCGCGGGTCGATCTCGATCGACCACACATGATCGGCATGGACGCCCAGCAGGGCCGCCATGTAGCCGGAGCCGGTGCCGACTTCCAGTACGTTTTCGTGCTTCTTCATGGCCAGTGCCTGCAGGGCATGGGCTTCGACCCTCGGCGACAGCATGCAGGCGCCCGCATCCCCTCCGAGAGGAATCTGCGTGTCGGCGAAAGCCAGCCGGCGATGGGCGGACGGAACGAACTCTTCGCGCTTGACCACGAACAGCACCTCGAGGACGTCAGGATCCAGCACCTTTCCGGGGCGCAATTGCTGCTCGACCATATTGAAGCGGGCTTGTTCGAAATTCATCATATCTCCAAGAGTGCTATATTAGCATAATCTAATACTGATCCAGCGCCGACAAGGGCAGGATTCTACGCCGCCATTGAGTCCGCGGCCGGTTCCTTGACCCGGAACCACGCCGCATAGAGCGCGGGCAGGAACAGGCAGGTCAGCACCGTGGCGATGACGAGGCCGCCCATGATCGCCACTGCCATCGGACCCCAAAACACCTGGCGACTCAGCGGGATCATGGCCAGCACGGCCGCGGCGGCCGTCAGGGTGATGGGCCGGAAGCGGCGCACGGTGGAGCCGACGATCGCCTCCCATTCGCTC
This sequence comes from Sulfuritalea sp., assembly GCA_041648855.1. GTDB lineage: Bacteria > Pseudomonadota > Gammaproteobacteria > Burkholderiales > Rhodocyclaceae > Sulfuritalea. The sequence continues at coordinate 3,340 of JBAZOF010000147.1, forward strand.
TTGCCGGCTTGCTCGTCCTGCTCGATCTGGTCGATCAGGATCACCGAATTGCGCAGGATCATGCCCATCAGTGCGATCACGCCGAGGTTGGCGACGAAGCCATAGGGCACTTGCAGCACCAGCATCGCCAGCGTGACGCCGATCAGGCCCAGCGGCGCCGTGAGCAGCACGATGACCATGCGGCTGATGCTTTGCAACTGCATCATGAGCAGTATCGTGACGCCGACCACCATCAGCGGAACCACCGCCATGATCGGCTTCTCGCTCTTGCTCGATTCCTCGGTCGAACCACCCAACTCGATGCGAAAGCCCGGCGGCAATTTGGCCTTCAAGTCGGCAAGCTGCTGATCCACCTGCGCCGACGCGGCCGGCGGCTGCACGCCACCGACGATATCGGCACGGACGGTAATGGTCGGTATGCGGTCGCGCCGCCAGATCAGCCCCTCCTCCAGCACCGGCACCAGGCGCGCCACCTGCGCCAGCGGAATGTGGCGGCCGCTGGCGGCGACGATATCGAGATCGGGCAAGCGCGTCAGCGTGCGCGGGTCGCCGCCGCCTTCGATCCCGGCACGCCAGACCACGTCGATCAACTGGTCGTTCTCGCGGAACTGGGTCACGGTGGCGCCCACCAGCCAGCCCTGCAGCGTCAGCGCCACGTCCTGGCTGGAAACGCCCAGCGCGCGGGCGCGATCCTGGTCGATCTCGACCCGTACCGACTTGATCCGTTCGTTCCAGTCGAAGTTGACGTTGCGCAGGTTGGGATGGGCGCGCATCACGGCGGCGATGCCTTCCGCGCCGTCGCGCAAGGCGGCAAGCTCCTCTCCCGAAATGCGGAACTGCACCGGGTAGCCGACCGGCGGCCCGTTCTCCATTCGTACCACGCGCAGCCGCAAGTGGGACCATGAACCATCCGCGGCGTTGAAGGCCGCTTCCAGGCGGTTTTTCACTTCTTCGCGCTCCTTGAGCCCCTTGGCGACGATCACCATCTGCCCGAAGTTGTCGGCGAACAACTGCTGATCGAGCGACAGGACGAAGCGCGGCGCCCCGTTGCCGACGTAGGACGACCACGAGGCGATGCCCTCGTCCTTGTCCAGCAGCGCTTCGACACGCTTCACCTCGCGCTCGGTGGCCTTCAGCGAGGCCCCCTGCGGCAGCCAGATGTCGATCATGACCTCGGGCCGGCTGGCGGGCGGAAAGAACTGCTTCTGCACGCCCTTGTTGAATGCCACCAGCGACAGCGCGAACAAGGCGACGGTAGCGCCTATCACCAGCCAGCGGTGGCGCAGGCACCACACCACGAGCGCGCGGAAGCGCCGATAGAAGGGCGAGTCGTAGATGTCTCCGCCATGCTTTTCGGCGATGGCGCGCAGCTTGGCGGGGTCCAGCAGCTTGTAGCCGAGCCAGGGCGTGAAGATGACGGCGACGATCCACGACACCAGGAGGGAGATGGTGACCACCTGGAAAATCGAGATGGTGTATTCGCCAGCGCCCGACTTGGCGAAGCCGACCGGGGTAAATCCCGCCGCCGTGATCAGCGTCCCGGTCAGCATCGGGAATGCCGTCGAGGTGTAGGCGAAGGTGGCCGCCTTGAAACGGTCCCAGCCCTGTTCCATTTTCACCACCATCATCTCCACCGCGATGATGGCATCGTCGACCAGCAGGCCCAGCGCGATGACCAGTGCGCCGAGCGAAATGCGCTGCAGGTCGATGCCGAAAACCTTCATCAGGAGGAAGGTGATCGCCAGCACCAGCGGGATCGACAGCGCGACGACCGTGCCGGTGCGCCAGCCGAGGCTGAGAAAGGACACGGCGAGCACGATGATCATCGCTTCGCCGAGGGTCTTGACGAACAGGTTGAGCGAGACCTTGACGATCTCCGGCTGATCCACCACGACATGCACGTCCATGCCCACCGGCAGGTTCTGCTTGAGCCCGTCCATCGCCTTGGTGAGGTTCTCGCCGAGGTTGATGACGTTGCCGCCGCGGTCCATGACCACGCCGATCCCGATCGCGTCGCGTCCCGCCACGCGCATGCGCGGCTGCGGCGGATCGGCGAGGCCGCGCGTGACGCGCGCGATGTCACCGAGCCGGAAAGCGCGTCCGCCCACCGCCAGCGTGCTTTCGCGCAGCGCCTCGACGCTGTCGAAAGGTCCGCTGACGCGCAGGCGCACCCTGTCCGTCTCGGTTTCGACGTGGCCAGCCGGCGCCACGGCATTCTGCCGCTGCAGCGCATCGAACACCTGGGTCGGCACCAGGCCCATGGCGGCCAGACGCGCCGGGCTGACGTCGATGTAGATCTTTTCGTCCTGCACGCCGATCAGTTCGATCTTCTTCACATCCGCAACGCGGCGCAGTTCGCGCGCCAAGCGGTCGGCCTCGCGGCGCAGGTCGCCCATGGTGTAGCCGGTCTGATCGTCGCGCGCCGTCAGGGCGAAGATCTTGATCTGCACATCGCCGAACTCGTCGTTGGGGAAGGGTCCCTGCACGCCCGCCGGCAAGGTGTGGCGGATGTCGTCAAGTTTCTTCCTCACCTGGCGCCAGGCCTCGGGCACTTCGGTCTTCGGCGTGTAGTCCTTGAGGATCACGATGGTCAGCGACTCGCCCGGCTTGGAGGCCGTGCGCAGCACGTCCACCCAGGGCGTCTCGGCCAGCTTTTTCTCGATGCGCTCGGTCAGTTGCTGCTCGACCTGCGACGCGGAGGCGCCCGGCCACAGGGTGCGCACCACCATGACCTTGAAAGTGAAGTCCGGATCCTCGGCGCGGCCGAGCTTGAAAAAGGCCAACGTGCCGCCCACCATCAAAACAATCATGAGGTAGAGCACCATCTGCTGGTGCCGCAGCGCCCACTCGGAGAGATTCACCCGCTTCATTGCTTCGCTGCCGCTGCTGCAACGATGCGCACCTTCTCGCCGGCGGTGAGCAGGTTCACGCCGGCGGCAACGATCTGCTCGCCGCCGGCGAGGCCACCGGTCACCACCGCACCCCGCTCGGTAAATTCCGCCACGCTGATCGCCTGCAAAGTCACCGTGTTGTCAGCGCCGACTTTCCACACTGCCGGCTGCTTGCCTTTCTGGAAAATCGCCGTCAGCGGCACCAGCAGCCGCGCCGCACCCGGTGCTCCCGACGGAAAGCGCACGCTCGCGCTCATGCCCAGCGGCAGCAGCGGGTCGGCATCCTTGAGGCTGACTCGCGCGGCATAGGTGCGGGTCACCGGATCGGCCACCGGCGAGATCTCGCGCAACTGCCCGGTCAACGGCTTCGTCGCCGCGCCCTGGGTGGCCCAGAACGTCACTTCCGCCGCCTGGCCAAGCTTGAAGCCACGGACTTCGCCCTCGGGAATCGCGATCGCGATCTCGCGCTCGCCGTCTGGCGCCAGGCGGAACACCGCCTGCCCGGCGCTGACCACCTGGCCCGTCTCGGCCAGCACTTGGCCGACGACGCCGGCGCGATC